>CAYZKX010000038.1:0-13124 GCA_964479055.1 uncultured Flavobacteriaceae bacterium | reverse complement strand
GTGCGAAATTAATGATTTTAGGCTAAATATTAAGTCAAAAAGAAGTTCTAATTAATATTTATTAATTGGCAATGAAGCTAGTACCACCCAAGTTTTTTTAATCGTTCAATATCACTTTTAATCCAGTGCTTATTTAAACTATCTGAGTCGTCCATGTAAAGTTGACGCAATTCTTCTAATTGGCTATGTAATTGCGTCTGGATTTCTTTATAATCAGAACGGTCGTAAACATTATTTAATTCTTCAGGGTCATTATCCAAATCATATAATTCCCATGCCTCAATGTCATAATAAAACCGAATTAGTTTATACTGTTTTGTTCTAATACCATAATGCCTTTTTACCATGTGAATCCCTGGGTACTCATAATAGTGATAGTACAAAGCGTCTCTCCAATTAGATACATTTTCTTCAAATAGCGGCATCAAACTTTTGCCTTGCATCTCCTGCGGAATTTGTACTCCTGCAATATCGAGAAGGGTTGGTGCAAAATCGATATTTTGAACCAAATCAGTATTTGTTTTTCCACCTTGAATTCTATTTGGAAAGCGCATCAGCAATGGTGTTCTAAACGACTCTTCATACATAAAGCGTTTATCAAACCAACCATGTTCACCTAAATAAAAACCTTGATCGGAGGTATAGATCACTATGGTATTATTTCTGAGATCATTCTCATCCAAATAATTTAATAGTCTTCCAACATTTCGGTCTACACTATTTATTACTCCAAGATAATCTTCCATATAACGTTGATACTTCCATAAAGTAAGGGCTTTTCCTTTAGGCGTATTCTTTACAAAATCAGCATTAATTGGTCCATAAATGCGCATCCATTGTTCTTTCTCTTCAGCAGATAATCGGTTGAAGCGTTCTGTATAACTGCTTTCATACCAATCTAAAAATTCGTCATAGTCTAACTGCTCTAAAACTTTTGGATCGATCTTATTGTCCATAGTTAAGGCCATATGATCTGCGATACGCATTTCAGCTTCTCCGGACGCAGCACTTTTAGTTAGATATTCATCAAATAGGGTCTTTGGAACAGGGTATTTTTGATCTTGTAATGTTTCAAGGTCCTGCATTGATGGCCACCATTGCCTGTGAGGTGCTTTGTGATTGTACATGAGCATGAAGGGCTTATTATGGTCTCTTACGCTGTCTAAATACTTTAGTGATTTATTAGTAATAATATCAGTAACATAGCCTTCCTCTTTAACTTCTCCTTGTGGTGTAATGAACTCAGGATGATAGTAATGTCCTTGATCGGGAAGCACTTCCCAATAATCAAATCCTTTTGGTTCAGATTTTAAGTGCCACTTGCCATAAATAGCCGTTTCATATCCAGCCGCTTGAAGCAGTTTAGGAAAGGTAACTTGGGTGGTGTCAAATACATCGAGATTATCACGAACACTATTTAAATGACTAAATTTTCCAGTTAGCGTTACGGCCCTACTTGGTGAACAAATGGAGTTTGTAACAAAGGCTCTATCAAATCGCATACCTTCTTCAGCCAATCGATCTATATTAGGTGTTTTGATCAACGTAGAATCATATGCACTAAGGGCTTGATACGCATGATCATCTGTAATAATAAATACAATATTAGGTCTGGATTCATTTACTGTAACCTCTTCTGGTTTACATCCAAGGTTAATCAACAGAACCAATAATAGGGCGAACTTCAACTTCATTTATTGCGACCTTTCCGTTTTCCAGTTTTCAATTTTTCCTTTAAATTCTTCGATTAATTCGGAATGAGAATCGGCCAAATTGATGTCGTTGGTTGGGTCAGTATTCATATCAAATAAGGCAATCGTTTCTGTTGTTAAATTCCATTGAAAGAACCAATCATCAGTACGTGCCCAATAAGCCTCAATCTTCATTCCCATCATATCCTCTTCTGAGCGCATTTGTGTGGCTTTACCAATAATGATATCTCTATCGGTTTTACTGGAATCTTCTATTAAGCTTTTATATGATTTGCCAAAATAGCTGTCAGGCGTTTCTACCTCAATATAGTCTAAAATTGTTGCAGGAATATCTGCGCTATGCATAAGAGCTTTTGATGTTGCACCTGCTGCTATCTTATCTTTCCATGAAAAAATAATTGGTGTTCTAAACGATTGGTCATACACCGATAATTTTCCTTTATCACCACCATTGTGCCAACGTAGTGAGTCGTGTCTAAATTCTTGATGTGGTTCTTGCTCCCAACCATTGTCATTTACGTAAACAAATAAGGTATTGTCAAATTCATTCTTCTCCTTGAGGTAACGCACTAATTCACCAACGCCATCATCAAACCAAGTACAATTGGCGTAATAGCGCTTCGCGGACTCGGTCATATCCTTGTCTTTGTAAATGTTATAATACTTATCAGGCGCATCAAATGGATAATGAGGAAGTTCTGGAGCGAACCAAATAAAAAAAGGTTGATCATTATTGTTCTCAACAAAGTCATACACAGGTTGCATGGTTGCTCTGGCCAATTGTCTACCATCACCACCCATGAATTGTAAGAACCATTCATTTTTGCCTTTGTCTTCCTTCTTCCATCCTTTAGTCATACCTTCATCAAAACCACCATTTTGATAATTGAATTCCCACCATTTCCCTCCTTGGAAACTCTTATAACCTTGCTTTGCCAATATTTTAGGTAGGGTTTCAAAATACTTCATTGCATGATGCCTAAATTCTACAACCGAATCATCAGGTATCTGTTTTTCCATAATTAAACGTTCAACATCTTGTTCATGAGTAGTTGGTAAAGTACCTGTCATTAAAGTTTGAAGCGATGGTCTGCAGTGATTTTGCGGCACATAGCCATTGGTAAAAAGAGTTCCACTAGCTGCTAACTCATCCATGTTAGGAGTCTGAACATAATCGGCGCCCATAAATCCAAAATAAGGATAGCCTTGATCATCACCAACTAATAATATTATATTTGGTTTCTCATCTGCAGCAATTGGTTTTTCTTCTTGCTTTGTTTCTTTTTTACAACCTATTAGTATAACAACTAATGTTAGCAAGATTAAATGTAGTTTTTTCATAGTTTAATTATTTGGAAATGTAACTCGTCTTAATATTGTATTCCCCATTGGCACTAAAATAACATCTATTTCTTGTTTTTGGGATGTATCATACATTGCGCCTTTTAAATTTGTGTTTGGTGTTACTGTAAATTTAGTACTATCTAAAATCCTTAAATTTTTGTAATCTTCAGATGTCGCTATACAATAGTAGTCTTTGTAATTAGAGCCTTCATATTGTTTTATAACCTCTTCTTTAAAAGGAATCTCATAAGCGTACACTAAAGGTCCTTTTTGAATGTAAACCTCCTCGTTTCTGGCCGTCTTAATTTGAATTGGATTTTTAAACTTTACTGTAAAACTGTCTTCAGGTAGCCATTCTTTAGTTATGATATAGAAGTTACCTTCTGTAGTTACATTTTCATTGAGTGAAATGTCTAATGACGCGCTCCACTTTGGTTTTCTTAACCTTAAAGAGAATGTTGAAGGTTGAGTTGCTTTAATATTAAATGTGATGTCATCATTCCAAGGGTAATCCGTTTGTTGTTCAATCACAATAGTTGCGCCTTCAATTTCGGTAGTCAGTTTTGAAGGACCATACATCATTACGGTGATGTCTTCAGCAGATTTCATATACATTTGGTCTAGAAAATAGGTCAAGTTCCTACCATAATTTGGCACACAACATACTGCCGGTTCTGAATGTGTAGGCGAATATTTATATCTTGGATCTGGTCGAGATTCGTCATTTTCATGGTGATGACCATCCAATACATAACAATTATCCGACTTGCCATAAGTTATAGCAGTTCCATCTTCATTTCTAAAACCAAGCATGGCATTATAGGTTAATTTTTCTGCAGCATCGGCGAATTCTGTGTTTCCTGTTTTTTGAAACAAACTGCCATATGAATTACGTAATTCTAACATAGAGCAATATTCACTACTGGTGTTTGTGGGATGTGCCTCCATTTTAAGAATCCACTCATTACCATGTCCAGCACCGCTAGGTAAAATACAAGGTTCTAGTTTATCCAACATTATGTTGTAAGCTTGTTCTAGTTCGGGATAGCCAGTATTATAATAGGCATTCACCATAGTTCTAATATGTTCGTAAGTGTGCACTGCGTGACCCTCAAAAAGTGAATCTTTTTCCATCAAATAAGGATACCGTAAGTCATTAAATGAACGGTTTATTGAATAGGTGGAGAAGGCCTTGTATAAATAGGTAGCATAATCATTGTAGATTTGATCTCCAGTTAGTCTAAATAAAGTTTCACACACGTCAGTGAGCATCAATCCATGAGTTACGCCCCCAAATGCATTTTTTAAATAAAACGGATTTTTAGACCCTTCCCCATAATTGTTTATGGTAACCTTCATTCCTCTTTGAACAGCCTCTAACACCTCTTCATTATGGGTCATTTCGTAATAGGCTAACATGGTTCTAAACGCTGTGGTCTGAGCCCATAATTCACCATTTGAGCCTTCATGTTGATATCGTAAATTAGGTTTGTAGATTCCTATATATCCGTCATCATCCTGAGAAGCCAACAAATTTTGAATGATGTTGTGTGACCGTTCAATGGCAGTTTTATCGTTTGTTAAAAACGCATGCCTGATATAACCATCCCACCAATTACCAATAGTTTCTGCATTCCACCACATTATAGATTTTTCCCATGCTGCACCAGTAAGGACTAAATCACCCATTTCGGGAATATCTTCCATACCGCCACGTCGTGCTGTATTGTAAAGGTCATCCGCTTTTATGCCTGGATATAACTCAGCCAATGCGCCAACAACACCATTGTTAAGATCGTTTTTCATCATCTCTAAAATCCACCCTTTAGGTAAAACACTGCCTGACCTAAATGGATGAAATGCTGGTTTAAGCGGATTTATTTCATTATTAAAAAACTGAAGTTTGTCACTGTCATCAATTATGGATTCAGCCACTTTATCGACATTATTACTAAAATCCTCACCTTGAGAATTCTTAGTCTCCTTATTACATGAACAACAAATTAGAATTATTAATAATGCGATTTTTTTCATCTTAATTGTAGTTTTAAATGATCCTTCATTTTAAGATTAAGCTCTAATTGATTGGCCAATGGCAATTTAGTAAAAGGTTCTTGAGGCATATAAGGAAATGGCCCAAATTCAGGAGTAACTGTGAAGCTATCTAATGCCTTGTGAAATGAAAGAGTATCCTTCCATATTTTGGTAAAGCGGTCTAAATGATCTGCCCATTCAGGTGCAAATGGATTTGTAACTTGTGACGCTTGCTCTGTGCCCACTCTCGCATGCAAGTGAGCAATATGTGGTACGACCAATTTTATGATTTCTTCCTGATCTTCTAAAAGTGATTCGGAAACCACACACCAATGTGAAAAATCACCAACCAATTTGAGATTTGGGAATTTCTCCAGATATTTTAATGTTACGGCAGAATGAAAAGTGAATCGCCCGCGATGAATTTCATGATATACAGGTACATTATTTTGCTCGGCGGCGTTTTCAATAGCATCGATGATTCTGCAATTATCATCAAACGAGTAGTGGTCTTTCCCTGTATGAGAATTAATAAATTCCGGTTGATAGGCGAATAAACTATTTAGCTTGTTCAATACTTTACTAAGATAATCTATTGGTGACTCTTTTTTTGAGCCAAAAACTTGTTGCAATACACAAATAAAATTGGAATTTCCTTCTCTTTCTGAGCCCAAATGGTTATTAAAATCAGTAATGAATTTCTCATCATTGGGTAAGTTGATTTCTATACCATCAAAATCATTAGTTCTTGTAAATTCAAATAATGACGATGCAGTCTGCTTTTCACTACCCCAATAAGGAAACAGAAATTTTAAAGTCATGCAAATAATATAGGATTGATTGGTGTATTTATTACTTCACCTACTTTTGCACCAGGACACCAGGTTTCCCAATCGTTTTGTTGACCTTCATTGGTAGGCTGTTTCAAAATCATGTCTTTGTCCATATAAATAATGGTCATTACTTTTCGCATCATACTTGTTGTGTTTGCTCCAGCACGATGAAATACCCAGCCTGAATGAAAACTTATTTCTCCCGCATCAAATGGCTCAATAACATGTTTAAAATCGGTGACTTTTAATCGTTTTTCGATTTGCTTTTCACTATCATCACTTATTGATAATTCGCGCCCTTCAAGAATTTCATGACTTCCTGCACTAAATTCAAGAGGTCCCATTTCTAAAGGTACTTCTTGTAGTGGAATCCATGCTGTAATGGTCTTATCAGTAGCCAATGGCCAATAATGTTGATCGGCATGCCATGGTGTTATTCCACCACCAGCTTCTTTAAATAGTGCCTGATCATGATACAAGCGTACACCATCAACCTGCATTAGATCAGCAGCAATTTTAGCTATACGTTTACTAAAAATCAATTCTTTTATGCCCTCATCTTCCAGCCACAAATTGAATAATTGTAAAAAGGCCTTTCCGTAAGTTGAGCGTTCTTCAATGGGCACTTCTTGCTGATTCAATTCGTTCACTTTTTTACTAATAATCGAATTGAAATGATTCAATGTCTCTCGATCTAATACTTCTTTTAATTTGATATATCGATTCTCCTTATAGAATGCGACCTGTTCTTTTGAAAGGATATAATTTTGATCTAAAATTGAAGTTGCTATCATAATTAAAGTGATTTAATAAGTACAAAAATACCGCTGTAACTCATATTCTTATTTACCTAATTAAACCAATACTATGCATATTTAAACCTATTTATTGTAATTTTACATTATTATATGTTTTAATAATTTCTTTTGAAGCCTGAACTGGAGTATATATCATTAAAAAATTCTGAGCAATCTTATCGATTTTTTAAGCAAAGTGAGACGGTATTTGTTCCTTACTGGCATTATCATCCAGAAATTGAATTGACCCTAATTACCAAAGGTAAAGGCACTAGGTTTGTAGGTGATTCTATTAGTTCGTTCTCCGAATTAGATCTGGTTTTAATTGGTGAGAATTTACCCCATCATTGGGTAAGCACGTCACCTGAAAGAAATCAAGAAGCCTATGTTTTTCAGTTCAATAAATCCCTATTTAGCGATTTCGTTGAATTTAAACCATTCAACAAATTGATTGAAACGGCAAAATTTGGCGTACATTATCATTCACCAAATTCCCAGTTGATCCATAAAATTACTGAATTTGAAAACTTAAATTCACTCATTAAGTTAAGCACATTGATTGAGATAATTCATCTACTGCTAACTGATACGAATACAAATCTCTTAGCTACCAAAAATTATCTTTCACACTCACCCATATCCCGGCAACAATCTAAGATCTCGAAAACCACTAATTATATTTTAGAACATTTGGATGAAAAGTTAACTGTAAATCGCATGGCCGAATTCACTCATATGGTACCACAGTCATTTTGTCGTTGGTTTAAAAAACATTCAGGCCATTCATTTGTGTCTTTTCTAAATCAAACAAGGATAGAACGTGTTTGTCAATTATTGGCCACAAGTGACAATAGTATTCAAAATATTGCTTTTAGTTGTGGGTTTGAAAGTTTGAGCCATTTTAACCGAACCTTCAAATCAATAAAAGAATGTAGTCCGCGAACATTTAGAAAAACAAAATTAAGCTGAATTCCTGCTGGCATTGATGTTGCCAAACATTGCTCGGGTAATCATTTTTTCAAAAATAATGTACTCCTCGTTATGTTGCGTATTCGTTCGGTCATACTCTTGGATTTTCTTCAAGGCATATTGTTGAATAGTGATTAAGGGTAATACAATTGATTCTCTAACCGCAATCGAAGCTTTACCAACAGGTTCATTCTCCATTAATGAGTTTAAATTTGATAATTTTAATATCAGTCGTTTTGAAGTTTCGTATTCGTTATAAATTATATTCCAGAAATCACCATATTCCTCGTCATTAGACATATATTTGGTTAGACTAAAGAAGGATTTTGTTAATGACATCATACTATTACTTATAAGGGCCTGAAAGAACTTAGACTCACCATATAATTTTTGCACCTTATGAAATTCTCCTTTTTCCTCATAAACTTTCAGCGCTGTACCTACACCATAAAAACCTGGAACATTCTGTTTTAATTGCGTCCAACTTCCTACAAATGGAATTGCGCGTAAATCAGAAAACACGAGTTCATCGGAAGCACCGCGTTTAGATGGTCGACTTCCAATGTTAGTTCGGGCATAAAATCTCAATGTACTCATATGTTGCAAATAATCAAGAAACTTTGGGTGATTCTTAAATTCAACATAAGCACCATAACTTAATTCAGCGAGATGGTTCATTACAACTTTGTTCTCTTCAGACATTTCATTGCTTGTATCGTTAATTCGATTAGAAATGCCTGCACTTAATAATTGTTCCATATTAAATCTGGACGAATCCAAAGTTCCAAAATTTGAACTGATCGTTTGACCTTGTATTGTAAGCTGAATCTCTTTATCCTCTATTGTTGGACCCAATGACGCATAGAATTGATGTGTGTTTCCGCCACCTCTAGCGGGTGGACCTCCTCGACCATCAAAGAATATAACATCAATTTGATATTTTCTAGATAATGTAGTTAATGCTTCTTTGGCTTTAAAAATTGCCCAATTGGCCATTAAATAGCCACCATCCTTGGTGCCATCACTAAATCCTAACATTATGGTTTGTTTATTGCGTCGCGACCTTAAATGATCGCGATAAGCCTTATTAGTATATAACTCTTCCATAATGTGAGTAGCAGCCTCCAAATCTGGAACGGTTTCAAAAAGTGGGACTATATCTACTGTAAGTTCATCATTAAAAGCAATTATTTTAAGCATGGCAAACAACTCAAAGACATTTAATGCTGATTGCGTATTGCTAATAATATATCGGTTACATGCAACTTCTCCATTTTTATTCTGAATGGCCTTCATGGTTTTTATAGTGTCCACTAAATTTAAAGCCATGGCATCATTAATTTTTACATCGCCAATAGTTCCTTCTATCTTAGAAAGATGTTCTTTTTGTTGATCTGTGCTTAGATCAAAGTAATTATTAGGAAAAAGGCGATTATCATTTTTATGCAATTCCTCTATTAAAGCTTTTAACATAGTAGCGTGAACCCGACTATCCTGACGTAGATCTAAACTTGCAAAATGATAACCAAACAGTGTAGTCTTGTTTATTAAACTGGTCACTTGATCTACATAAAGTGATTGATGATCAGTTATTAATAATTTTCGAATCTCTCGTAATTCCTTTTTAAAATCTTCTAATGATAAATGATCTCCTTTTTGTGTTAGGATATTATGAAGACCATAATTTAAACTAATAACGCGGTCACGTATGCCTTTAAATGTGAGTCGCCTTCTGAGGTACTTAACATCTTTTATGTATTTCTTTACGATGGACTCTTTTAATTTGGCAGCTACAGCCATAGTGATTTCAGGCGTCACAAAAGGATTTCCATCACGGTCGCCTCCTGGCCAAAACCCTATATTCAAAATGGTGTTGTCAATCTCATCATCATCAAAAATATTTTGCTGTATATAATCGTATATAGTTCCAAAAGAATGATAAAAAACGTTTTTCAGATACCAAATTAAATTTACAGCTTCATCATAAGGAGTTGGTTTTTTATCTTTAAAAAAAGGGGTTTTACCCAATTGAGCAAGAAGACTTCTAATTTCTGGAATATTATCTACTTTAATTGCTTCAGCGAGATCCGTAATTATTCCTAATACAGTCCCTGGGTAAAATTGTGTAGGATGCGCAGTAAGTACAATTCTAACGTTGATCGCTTCTAATAATTTCTGAAGCATTTCTCTTTTATTATCGGCTTCCGCATTCTCTTTAAGGTTTCTTAAAGTCCCTAACCCATCCAAATTATTAACTATTGCAAAAGAAGCATCTTCTATGGCATCAAATAATACAACTTGTCTTTCTATGTACTGAATAAATCTAAACAACAAATTGATCTGACTTCTGTCTGATCTTCTAGCTTGGTATTTTTTAAAAAATGTCTGGACTATTTCGGTGGGATCATTACCTTGCTCATAGCCATTTTTACAGGTTTCATAAAACAAAGGAAGAAGCGCCACTGTTTTGGAAAGTGTATCAAATGGCAAGGTCATAAATATACTATTGTATAATTGATACTTGGCCAGAACACTTTGATTGAATCGCGCTAACTTAGGTTGTACAGACATTTTATTAAATGGAACTGTAAAGATAAAAAAGGCATTTCAGAAATCAGTTTAACCAGTTCGCATTCCCTGAATTATTGTATATTTCTTAGTCTAAATACTATTCTTTTGAAGATTCAATAATCCATAGTATTAAAACCCAAAAATAAATTTGAATTTAGGAATGGAAAATTGATTTACACAAGGACCCCAATTAAATCTTCTATCTTGGAGAGGTAATGGATCTTAATATTTACTCTACTTAAGTCAATTTTGGCATATTTAGAAATAAAAATGGTAGAGAATCCTAACTTCTCTGCTTCAATTATGCGTTGATCAATGCGTTGAACAGGTCTAATTTCACCTGAAAGGCCAACCTCGGCTGCAAAACAGTAATCTTTTGGAAGCGCCACATCTTCATTTGATGATAAAATGGCAGCAACGACCGCCAGATCAATTGCCGGATCATCCACATGAATACCGCCAGCGATATTTAAGAAAACGTCCTTCACACCTAATCTAAACCCTGCTCTTTTTTCTAATACGGCTAATAACATGTTAAGGCGTTTAATATGAAAGCCATTAGCCGAACGTTGTGGTGTACCATAAACTGCAGAGCTTACCAAGGCTTGTACTTCAATTAGTAACGGTCTTATGCCTTCAACAGAAACTGCTATGGCATTGCCGGAGAGTGCCTCCTCTTTTTTAGAAATTAGGATCTCCGAAGGATTAGAAACTTCGTTCAAACCAGAGCCTTGCATCTCGTAAATACCGAGTTCGTTGGTCGATCCAAACCTATTTTTGTTTGCTCGCAATATTCTAAATACATGATTTCTATCGCCCTCAAATTGCAACACAGTATCTACCATATGTTCCAAAATCTTTGGCCCTGCGATTTGTCCTTCTTTTGTGATATGACCTATGAGTATAACTGGTGTTGCTGTTTCTTTTGCAAATTTTATAAGCTCGCTGGTACATTCCTTGATCTGAGAAATACTGCCTGCCGAGGAGTCAATAAGATCAGAATGTAAAGTTTGTATTGAATCGATTACAACAATATCTGGTTGGACACTTTCAATCTGTTTGAAAATATGTTGCGTTTTAGTCTCCGTTAATATGAAACAATTTGAATTATTAGTAGCAATTCTATCCGCCCTCATTTTAATTTGTTGCTGACTTTCTTCGCCTGATACGTATAAGGTTTTAAAAGATAAGTTTAGAGCAATTTGAAGCAATAAAGTACTTTTACCAATTCCTGGTTCACCACCTAGCAGTATTAATGATCCAGGGACAATGCCACCACCTAAAACCCGATTAAATTCACGGTCGTTAGTAGGAAGTCGTGATTCTTTAGCCGAATCAATCTCATGAATACGTAATGGTTTGGAGACACGTAGTGAAGCTGCTGAACTTCCTGATCGCCAATTTCTTTTTTCATCTTTCTGCACCACTTCTTCAACAATAGTATTCCATTGCTTACACGCCGTGCATTGGCCTTGCCATTTGGCATATTGACTCCCGCAACTCTGACAGAAAAATGTGGTTTTTACTTTAGCCATTAGAAAACTTTAGGCTAAAATAATGCATATTTAGACCACTACACTTCTTTTGTAGATTATTTTAAATAGTATTAAAGCTATAAGCATGTGTAGTTAGTCGTTGTTGTTCTCAGTCATTTCAAGATCTTCAACCTTAGACATGATGAAATCCTTATCAATGATCACGCCATCTTCATAAGCAAGCGCTGATTCATAAAGTTTTCTAGCCTTTTTAGTCTTTCCTTCTTTTTCAGCATGCAAAGCCAGATAATAGGTGCCTAGATTAGATTTTGGAAACTTTGTATTTACCAGTTTCCCTAATTTTTCTAATGATTTAGAATCCTCTCGTTCTTCAGCAGCTGCGGCAATTTTTTGAAATTCTTCTTCTGATATAGGCTTAATTATTCCAAAAAGATCTTCAATCTTTTTATAACGATCAATAATATAGTTATCTAAAGTGCCTTCAAAGGTGATCACCTTCTCTTCAATCTCCTTATCCCTTATTGGTCTGTATATATCAAATATTTTATCAAAGGCTCTTGAGATAGCTCGGGTTACCATGGTGTAATGTGCAGCTTCTTCAAAATCATCAAAATAATAAGTGAAGTGCGGATTCTCAATAGATTCTAAAGTGTTATGAGTATTTAACACTGTACTTCGAATATGTTTGATGTCACTTTTGGCTGTTGCCATATAATAAATGATATCTTGTTTTACCCATTCTGCTCTGGCAATGACATTTTTATCCATATTTCCTACAAAATCTGGACTAACGTTAACATAAGCCTGAAAAAGTGGATTATCTTTTAAAAGAAACGAATTAATGAAATTGGCAGTCAAATCATGGCCAACAGCAACCCTAAACTTACTGGTATTGTAGTTGATATCCAGATAGGGTAATAGCTCTTGTCCTATAAACTCATAAAAGTGCGCCCCAAATTCTATTGGCAGTCCGCTCACTTCGTCACTGTAAGTATCATAAAATCGTACGTCTTCATGCATGACGCCTACGATAATTGAGCTTGGCATATCATCAAAATACGTTTGGAAGTCCGTCTGACCAGCTACTGGTTCAAACAAATAATCACCATCAAATACCACAACAACAGGATACATAACAGATGAGTTTTCATCATAATCCTTAGGCAATTTGATCTTAATTTTTCGAACTGAGTTTAATTGGCGCGATTCAAACGACTCATACTTCACCTGGGCAGCGATGAAAGCAGAGCATATCAAAGCGAAAACAACAGTAAAAGTGCGTTTCATTGTTAAGTAGGTTAAAATTGGAAAGTAAAGATAGTAAAACTGTCGATAATATACATATTTATTCGATGAAATGCATTTTAG
>CAYZKX010000037.1:0-13159 GCA_964479055.1 uncultured Flavobacteriaceae bacterium | reverse complement strand
AATCAATGATCTCTTTATCGGCAGCAATAAATGCTCCTGTGCTTGCCATTGACTTTGCAAAAGTTGCAAAATAAACATCGATATCATCCTGAACACCTTGTTCCTCTCCTGCTCCAGCGCCTGTTTTTCCTAAGGTTCCAAATCCATGTGCATCATCAACTAGAAATCTGAAGTTGTATTTCTTTTTTAGTTGAGCGATCTCTTTCAACTTGCCTTGCTCACCACGCATACCAAATACACCTTCTGAGATCACAAGTATTCCACCTCCTGTTTGTTCGGCCATTTTGGAAGCGCGCTCAAGGTTCTTTTCCAAGCTATCAACATCATTATGTTTATAGGTGAAACGTTTACCCATATGAAGGCGCACACCATCAATAATACAAGCATGAGCATCTACATCATAGACTATGATATCGTTTTTTGAAACTAAGGCATCGATAGTTGAAACCATCCCTTGATAACCAAAATTTAAAAGGTAAGCCGACTCTTTGTTGACAAATGCCGCAAGTTCATTCTGCAATTGTTCATGTAAAGAGGTATGACCTGACATCATTCGAGCTCCCATGGGATATGCCGATCCATATTCAGCTGCCGCTTCAGCATCTACTTTTCGTACTTCGGGATGATTCGCCATTCCTAAATAGTCATTAATACTCCAAGTAATCACATCTTTTCCTTGAAACTTCATTCTGTTAGAGATTTGTCCTTCCAACTTTGGAAAAACAAAATAACCCTCAGCATGGGAAGCCCATTTACCTAGTGGTCCTTTATCTCGGTATATTTTAGCAAATAAGTCCTTCATTCTTTAATCTGTCTTTTAAATCACTATTTATAAGGGCAAAATTATGCAATTATACACTTTTCGCATAATTTATTAGTTAACAACTACTTAACAATAGTGCATAAAAAAACCTGTAATGATTGTTATGGCATTACAGGTATGCTATCTTTTAATTTTAACTTAAATATTGTACTTTTTTGACTGAAGCTTCATGCTTACTATCAAAAAACCCTTGGTCTTCCATCCATGCATCGCTGTATATTTTACTCATATAGCGTGACCCATGGTCAGGGAAAATGACCACGACATTTGCATTTGCTCCAAATTCACCATTCTCATTGAGTTGCTTTACTGCTTGCATTGCTGCTCCACTAGTATATCCAACAAAAAGACCTTCAGTTTTTGTGATCTCCCTTGCTGTATGTGCGCTTTCTTCATCAGAAACTTTCACAAACTTGTCTATGATATCAAAATTCGTAGCGGTAGGGATGAGATTTTTACCCAGTCCTTCAATTCGATATGGATAGATCTCATCAGTGTCAAACTCACCAGTCTCATGAAACTTTTGAAGTACAGAACCGTAAGCATCTACACCTAATATTCTGATATTTGGATTTTTCTCCTTTAAATATTTAGCAACTCCCGATATTGTACCTCCTGTACCACTACATGCCACTAAATGAGTAATTTTACCTTCAGTTTGTTCCCAAATTTCAGGTCCAGTAGTCTTGTAATGAGCATCGACATTAAGCTCGTTAAAATATTGATTGATATAGATGGAACCTTTTATTTCCTCATGCAGGCGCTTAGCAACCTGATAATAAGAACGTTTGTCATCAGCGCTGACATGGGCAGGACAAACATAAACTTTTGCGCCCATAGCCTTCAGCATATCAATCTTGTCGGCAGAAGATTTTGAACTTACAGCCAAAATACACTCATAACCCTTGATTATACTCACCATGGCAATACTAAAGCCAGTATTACCAGAAGTTGTTTCTATTATAGTATCTCCTGGAGTAATAATACCTTGACGTTCAGCCTCTTCAACGATATGTAAAGCGATTCTGTCTTTTGCTGAATGTCCTGGATTGAAGCCTTCAAATTTTGCGAAGTAATTACCTTCAAATTCAGATGTTATAGAGTTTAGTTTAATTAGCGGAGTCTCACCTATTAGGCTTAAAACGCTTTTAACCACTTTATTTTGCCTCATAAAAGTAATTTATGGATACACTAAATTATTAAATGCATCCTAAAACTTGGCAAAAATAATAGATTTTTTGAGATTTACTTAGATATCCCTTCCAAATCTAGCAAAAAGGCATATTCAAGTGCATCTTCTTTGAGTGATTCAAAACGCCCGGAAGCTCCGCCATGACCTGCATCCATGTTAGTTTTTAGTAACAAAACGTTATCGTCGGTCTTGTTTTCTCTTAATTTCGCGACCCATTTTGCCGGTTCCCAGTATTGTACTTGAGAATCATGTAGCCCTGTGGTTACCAGTAGATTAGGGTATTCTTGTCTAACTACTTGATCATAAGGAGAGTACGATAAAATATAGCGATACGAATCCACATCATTTGGATTACCCCATTCATCATATTCAAATGTTGTAAGAGGTATATTATCGTTTAGCATTGTAGTTACCACATCAACAAAAGGAACAGCAGCTATAACACCGTTATACAACTCAGGGGCTTCATTAACAATAACGCCCATTAAAAGGCCCCCAGCACTGCCGCCCATTGCATAATGGTGCTCAGGAGCAGTATATTTCTCTTTAATGAGGTGTCTAGAACAATCAATAAAATCGTTAAAGGTGTTCATTTTGTTAAATAATTTGCCATCGTCATACCATGATCTACCCAGGTATTCACCTCCCCTAACATGTGCAATTGCAAAAACAAAACCTCGATCTATTAAGGAGAATACATTGCGTCTAAATGATGGGCTAATGGTGGTACCATATGAGCCGTAGGCATAAAGTAAAAGTGGGTTGTTTCCATTTTGAATCATTTCCTTATTGTATACCATAGAAATGGCTACTTTCTTGCCGTCTCTGGCTTTTATCCAGATCCTCTTTGAGTTATAATCTTCACTGTTGAACTTACCATCTGGGATCTCACTCACTTTTTTTAGTTGCTTTTCCCTTGTTGTCATGTTAAAATCAAAAATTGAAGGCGGCCTTGTCAAGGAGGTATATCCATAGCGTAATATTTCGGTATCGAAATCCAAATTAACTGTGGTTTGAGCCGTAAAGGTGTCACTATCAAAAGGTAAATAATAGGCTTCTTTATTATTATCCCAAGGTTTAATATGTATTCTATTAAGTCCGTCAAAGCGCTCACTAACCACCAGGAAATCTTTAAAAATATCAATATCCTCCAACAAAACGTCTTCATTGTGTTCGATTATCGTTTTCCAATATTGCCGCGCAGTTAGATCATCAGTGGTTTTCATTAATTTGAAGTTGATTGCTTGGTCGGCGTTAGTTAAAACATAAAAGGAATTGTCCTGATGATAAATGTCATGTTCCAGATTAGTTTCTCTAGCTGTGAATAATTTAAAATTATCATTTGGTTGATCAGCATTCAAAATATGGTATTCATCAGATAACGTGCTACTGCTGCCAATAACTATGAACTTTTTAGACTTCGTTTTATACACATAGCAGTAAAAGGTGTCATCGGATTCTTCAAAAACTTCTTGGTCTGAAGCTGGGTCACTGTTCAAGTGGTGCTTGCAAACTTTATTAGCTCTTAAGGTTTGTACATCTTTTTTAACATAGAACAACGTTTTATTATCATTTGCCCATGCCGATCCTCCAGTTGTATTTTCTATTTTTTCGGGATAAAGTTGTTCTGTTTCCAGGTTTTTGATCTGTATAGAATATTGCCTTCTTCCCACGGTATCGATCCCAAATGCAGCATATTTATTGTCTTCACTGATATTGAGCCCAGAGAGTTTAAAATAGGCATGGTTTTTGGCCATCTCATTACAGTCAAACAATATTTCTTCGGGAGCATCGAGCGATTCTTTTTTGCGTGTATAAATGGGATACCCTTTACCTTTTTCAAATCGCGTGATATACCAATACCCATTGTATTTATAAGGAACGGATTCTTCATCTTCCTTAATTCTGGCCTTCATTTCTTCAAATAATGTTTTTTGAAGGCCCATGGTATGTCCCATTTTAGATTCGAGATATTCATTTTCACGAGTAAGATAGTCCAACACTGCTTTATCTTCCCGATCATTTAGCCAATAATAATGATCTATTCTTTCGTGATCATGTTTAACTAATTTCTTTGCTATTTTCTTCGCTATAGGTGCTTCCATATTAAATGACTTGTCAGGTATCGATCTTTCTAAAACTAACAATTATATGTTAGCATTCAATCATTAATTTGAATCTAATTAATTGTCGATAATGGCTGGCAATTTACTAATTTTGAACTTTAAACTTTTAATTAAAAAAATATGTTTGGTGACCTTATGGGAATGATGGGTAAATTGAAAGAAACCCAGAAAAAAGTAGAAGAAACTAAGGTGCGTCTTGATACTGTTTACGTTGACGAACAAAGTACAGATGGTCTTGTTAAAGTAAGTTTGACGGCCAACAGGACTCTAAAATCTATTGAAATTGACGATAGCTTATTAGAAGATAAAGAGCAATTAGAAGACTATTTGATCTTAACTTTGAATAAAGCTATAGATAGTGCTACTAAGATTAATGAAGCAGAGTTGGCAGCCGTAGCTAAGGAGGGTATGCCTAATATCCCAGGTTTAGATCTATTCAAATAATCAAACTAGCTGAAACGATAAGGTGTCAAGCACTTGTAGCATTTTCTTATGCATTTCATCAGTATAATCCAGGTGAGTCACTATGCGTAATTTACCACCACCCATACCAATGATATGAATTTGGTCCTGCTTCAATTTGTCAATAAAATCGGTTTCTTTAATATTCTCCTCAAGCTCAAAGATTACAATATTTGTTTCGACCGGCTCAACTATTTTAATAAAAGGCAGTTCGGCTAACAATCTCCCTATTTCTTTAGCCTTATCATGGTCTTCCTTTAAACGTGAAATGTTGTTATCCAATGCAAATAATCCTGCAGCAGCTAAATATCCCGCTTGACGCATATTACCTCCAAAAACCTTTCGCAGGCGTATAGCGTCCTCCATTATATCTTTATCACCTAACAACACTGATCCCACAGGACAACCTAAGCCTTTACTCAAACACACTGATACAGTATCAAATAGCTGACCATATTGTTTAGGTGTTTCATCCTTTTCAACCAAGGCATTCCATAATCTTGCGCCGTCTAAATGATAACCCAAATTGTGTTGTTCACAAATTTCTTTGATTCTTTTTAATTCGTAAAAGTTCCAACATGCACCACCACCTTTATTGGTGGTATTTTCAACTTCTACTAAGCGAGATCGGCTGTAATAATAAGCGTCCGGATTAATAGCCTTTAAAACCTGATCAGCAGTAAACATACCGCGTTCGCCATCAATTAAATGGCAGGAAACACCACTGTTAAATGAAGCACCTCCTGCTTCATAGTTATAGATATGAGAATATTTGTCGCAAATGACTTGCTCACCAGGTTGCGTATGTAGCTTTATAGCAGTTTGATTGGCCATACTTCCTGATGGAAAAAAGACTGCCGTGTCCATTCCAAACATATCTGTTAAACGCTCTTCCAATGCATTTACCGTTGGATCCTCTTTAAAAACATCATCACCTACCTCGGCCTGAATCATGGTTTGTAACATGGCTTTGGAAGGTTTTGTAACGGTATCGCTACGCAAATCTATCATTCTCTAATCGTTTACTGAATAATTACAAATATCTGAACCAATAGGAGAGCCATCTGGTATTTTAGGTGCATTCTCAACTTTAAAATCGCTAGGTTTTTTATTGAACTGATCAATTAATCTTTTGTACTGCGCATCATAGGCCGAACTGGAATTAAGTCCAGATAAAATACTGTTTAAAGCCCTATTGGCTAATGCTTGCACCTGTAAATAGGCTTTGTCATGTGTCGCCAGATTCATAATATATTTGAGCACATTTTGATTGACCATTTGCTGTACCTCATTTAAATATGCATCATTATGATCTTGTTTAAAAGAATTGGCAATTAATTGATCTAATACGTCGTCTAGTCCCATCTGGTTTTTATCCAGACTTTTTTGAACTATCAGCCTGTTGGCGCGTTCTGGATTCAATAGCAATTTTAACGTCATATCACTAGCCGTGGAAGCGGCACTCATGGCATCAAAACCAACTCCAGTGTTACTGGCAAAGGATTCTCGTCCTCGACCATAAGCAAATGCACGTGGAGGAAATAACTCAAGTTTATTTTTAGGAATTGCAAGCGTCTCAGCCGATATACTTTTTAAGATACTATTTAAAGCATCCTTTTGCGTTTTGACATCCACTATTTCAGTGGTTAGTTGATTGTCATTTTTAACTGCATAATTGTAATCGAGTCCACCAACAACCTTAGAAGCCGCTTCAACCTGATAACGGTGAAAGAAATAGAGCGGCACAAAGACATCTTCTAAAACTGAATACGGTTCATAGGATCTAATATTGTCTTCAGAAAAATTAGAAATTGCCTTTTGTCTAACGTCGAGTACATTATTTAATTCTTCTGCTGCGGAAGCACCATTATCCCATAAGTGGGCCAATTCATGTGCCCCACTTTGAGGTCTCGCATCACTATCTGAAATAAAGCGAAGACCGTCTTGTCTTGCCTGCTCCAATATCTTGTTTAATTCTTCTTTTTCGTTAGCATTTTCCGGAAATTGTGAATAGCTATACGCCACGGTTACCTTATCCCATTCTCCTATACCAACATCATAAGCATCACTCAGGTCCACCTCTCCATTGGTCAATCTCACGGTTGGATGAGGGTAATCCATTACCGAAGCTCGATTGTTAGTACTTGCAGCAAAATTATGAGCAAATCCAATGGTATGCCCAACCTCATGAGCACTCAGTTGGCGAATTCGCGCTAATGCCATTTCCAACATAGGTTGGTAATTGTCATCACTTGATGCAAATGGTTTGTTGAGTAATGCTTGTGCTATCATAAAATCTTGTCTGATACGAAGACTGCCAAGGCTCACATGTCCTTTTATGATCTCACCAGTTCGTGGATCAACTACACTAGCACCATAACTCCATCCTCTGGTTGAGCGATGTACCCACTGAATAACATTGTAACGACAGTCCATAGGATCGGCATCTGCGGGTAACATTTTCACCTGATAAGCATCTTTAAATCCAATAGCTTCATATGCCTCGTTCCACCAACGTGCTCCATCTAATAAGGCAGAACGAACCGGCTCTGGTGTTCCTGGATCGAGATAATAAATAATTGGTTCAACAGCTTCACTTAGAGCCGCTTCAGGATTCTTCTTTTCTAGTCGATGACGAACGACATAGCGCTTATTGATTTGTTCTTGTACAGGTGTAGCATAATCAAAATATGACATTGAAATGGCACCACTTCTTACATCAAATTCTCGCGGTTTATAGTTATTATCAGGTAACTCTATAAAACTGTGGTGTTGTACCACTGTAATTAACGAAGCAGTAGGTGTTACGCGATATAAATTGCGGCCTGTGGGTTGACCCGAAAAAGTGAGCAATGCCTCAAACTCTACATTTTTGGGAAATGCTTTGGTACGTTCTAAGGACAATGCACTTTTACTAGCGTCAATTTTATAACTTCCCTCATTAGCACGCTTTAATCGTTGTGCTACACCATGTGCATCCTGCATTAAAAAGGGTGTTAAATCAATAACATATGAATCTTCGTGAGTTTCTAAAATTTTAAAGCCAAATAATACCGATTTAGCAAATGCCTGTTCTATACTTTTACGTTCTAATTCATTTTCGGTTATCGCCCTAAAATTTTGATTTGGTTGAACTAGAAGAAGTTTATTTCCTGCTTTTTGAAACTTAACAACCCGTTCCTGTCCTAATTGTCCTCTATCTAAACCTATATCATTACTACCTATACCACTTGCTAAAGAATTGACATACAAAAATTCCTTATCCAACTCCTTTACTTGAAGGTAGATCTTGTCTTGAGATTCTTCGTAATAAAAATCAAAAAAGCCATTATAGGCCTCTACCTTTTTGTCTTTTAAAACTTGTGAAAATAATGATGTCGCTATAAAGAAGAAAACGAGGTTGAGGGTTAATTTTTTCATGAATAAAATATTAGCTCATAAAGCTACACAAATATTCATTACCATGAAATTGGACCTTAAATTATTTAGTAGTTTAATTAATGCTAATTCAAAGTGCTCTTCTTGTATTTAACACAAGACTTCAAGGCAATGATGTTGACAAGAATATAAACTAACGAGTGTACTTTTTTTGCATTTGGATATTTTCATCATTTTAATCTTATAGTATTAATTTAATAGTTGGTCGGTAAAATTTAACATATTTGTTTACGATTAACTAAGTTTACTGTGTAAAATAAGCTTGTTTTTGAATATTATTACGCTTAGAAATTGGTCATTTTGGGTCGCAGATTGCCTAACTGGTGGATCAGTTAAGAGACACCTATTGGAAGTATCTGATATTCTTAGTGATGCAACAAGCGAAGCTTCGCTCGAAAAACAAGGTGAAAACTTGGAAGCACTTTTACAACATGCCACTAGCACCACGTCGTATTATTCTTCTTTTAAGGATTATCAAAATCTAGATGATTTCCCAGTGATAATGAAAACCGACGTTCAAAAAAGTTTTGACGCCTTTAGATCAACCCTTTTTACCAATAAAAAATTATATAAAGTGGCCACCAGCGGTTCAACAGGTGTTCCGTTTTTCTTATTTCAAAACATTGACAAAAGAAGACGCAATATTGCCGATGTGTACTACTTTTTGAAAAAAGTAGACCATATTCTAGGACAACGATTGTATGAATTGGAGATATGGCAAGATCATAACAGAAAATCAAAATTGAAATCATGGATTCAAAACGTGGTGCAATTTGATGTCACCAAATTAACACCTGATCGTATGGATAGGTTTTTAACTGATGTTAAAAAGTATCCTATGAAAAAATCATTTTTAGGTTTTGCTTCTTCATTAGAAACCATTTGTAAATACTTGGATAGAGATACGCAACCAAGAGTCCTGCCAATAATCAATACCATTATTGCCAATTCCGAATTTTTGAATAAATACACAAGAGAACGCCTAAAGGTACATTTTAAAGCCAATGTATATTCCCGATACTCCAATGAAGAAGTTGGCATAATAGCGCATCAAACTGCTCATAGCAATGATGAATTCACCATCAATTGGGCGAGTTATTTTGTTGAGTTATTGGATATGGATTCTGACATACCAGCTGCACCAAGAGACCTAGGTCGTATAGTTGTTACCGATCTATTTAATTACAGCATGCCATTAATTAGATACGATACAGGCGATGTGGGGATATTCACAGAAACCAATACTGCCCGACCGAACTTTAAATATATTGAGGGACGTAAAATGGATTTGATCTATGATACGCAAGGCAATATCTTATCATCTTTTATAGTGTATACCAAATTATATAAGTATTATAAAGATCTAAAGCAATACCAATTTATTCAAACTGGTGAAAGAGAATACACTATCAACCTCAACGTTATTGATACTTTTAATCATGAACAAGACTTGATCAAAGACATACAGTCTGATTTTGGACAAGACGCCATGGTCACTATAAACTATGTTGAGGAAATACCACCATTGGCATCAGGAAAACGCAAGAAAGTAGTTAATCTTTATCACAAGAATTAAAAAATGCCATTAAAGAAACACCCAATTACTATTTTGTTGTGGTAAATATCCCATAATTATTTTCTTACGACAAAATTTACTCTATGAACCGCAATAAATTCAAATTAAGAGTACAGACTTTGTGATCTGAAACATGAATTATTCTATTTTTGCTGAAACTAAAAAATTCTATGGTAACATCCGATCAGGTTCAGGATCTTATTGAACGCCTTGGTGCGTTAAGGAGGTATCTTTGACGTTGATGCCAAGCGTATTGAAATTCAAAATGAGGAAGAACAGACCTTTGATCCCGATTTCTGGAACGACTCTAGAGCTGCTCAAGTGGTCATGCGATCTATCCGCTCTAAAAAGATGTGGATCGATGATTACGAGAAATCCAAGACCTTAGTTGAAGACCTTGAAGTCATTTATGAGTTCTACAAAGAAAATGAAGCCTCTTTGCAGGATGTGGAACAGCGTTATCATAGTGCACTTACCTTTATTGAGAATCTGGAATTCAAGAATATGATGTCAGATGAAGGCGACGATCTCAGTGCCATATTGCAAATCACTGCAGGCGCAGGAGGAACAGAAAGTTGTGATTGGGCTCAGATGCTCATGCGCATGTATGTCATGTATGCCGAAAAAAATGGATTCAAGGTCAAAGAGCTCAACTATCAAGAAGGTGATGTTGCTGGTATTAAAACGGTGACCTTACAAATTGAAGGCGATTACGGCTTTGGTTGGTTGAAAGGCGAAAATGGAGTTCATCGATTGGTGCGTATTTCTCCATTTGATAGCAACGCCAAACGGCATACCAGTTTTGCCTCAGTGTATGTTTACCCTTTAGTAGACGAATCTATTGAAATTGAGATCAATCCGGCCGACATTGAAATCACCACAGCACGATCCAGTGGTGCAGGTGGACAAAATGTTAATAAGGTAGAGACTAAAGTGCAATTGACGCATAAACCTACAGGCATTCAGATCTCCTGTTCCGAAACACGTTCACAGCACGATAATAGAGAGCGTGCCATGCAAATGTTACGTTCGCAACTCTATGAGATCGAGCTTCAAAAACAACGTGAAGCCCGTGATGATATCGAAGCCAGCAAAATGAAAATTGAATGGGGAAGCCAAATTCGCAACTATGTTATGCATCCTTATAAATTAGTGAAGGATGTACGTACACAGCATGAGACAGGTAATGTTGACGCTGTAATGAATGGCGACATTGAATCCTTTTTAAAAGCCTACCTAATGATGACTGGACAAGATGAATTGAGTCCAGACCTATAAAAACTCCTTAAATTATGATCGTAATTTATCACAATCCGAGATGCCGTAAATCAAGAGAAAGCTTGGCTTTACTCGAAACTAAAAAAGCTGACTACAAAGTTTTCAAATATTTGGATGAACCTTTGAGTGCTGAAAAGTTAGCCAAGGTGATCAAGATTCTTAATATTAAACCGATAGAGCTCGTAAGAAAGAATGAAAGTTTGTGGAAAGAAAATTTCAAAAATCTTGAATTCACAGATGATGAACTCATTCAGGTCATGGTTAAATACCCAAAACTGATAGAACGCCCTATTGTTATTAATGGTAATAAAGCGGTAATTGGTAGGCCTCCACAAAAAGTTCTGGAGGTGCTTTAAATTATAGTGCTAAAAAGCTCATTTTATTTTAACTCAAGTTTAACGAAAAGGCATTAAACTCTAATCTAATTTTGCTGTCGAAGTTACAAACTCGACGCATGAACAAAACACTAACCGCTTTAATCGCTGTTTTATTTATTGGTATAACTTATGCACAGCGACCTCAAGGTGGCACACGCCCTGAAGTAACAATTACTGGAAAAGTAATAGACCTTGAAACAAATCAACCCTTAGAATACGCTACAGTAGCGTTTTTTAGCAAACAAGAAAATAAGATCATAACAGGTGGTATAACGGATATTGAAGGAAATTTTAGCATCCCTATCCAGGTTGGTATGTATACCATTTCCATTGAGTTCATAGGTTTCAAAACTCAAACTTTGGAAGATCGACGCATCACCCAAGATGAAAATATCGGAACCTTTTCGTTAGGTATCGACTCTGAGTCACTCGCTGAGGTCGAAGTTATTGCCGAACGTACTACGGTAGAGATCAAGCTGGATAAAAAAATATATAATGTTGGTAAAGATTTAACCGTAAGAGGTGGTACAGTAACCGATGTTCTCGATAATGTACCCTCAGTGTCAGTTGATGTTGAAGGCAATGTCTCTTTACGAGGTAATGACGATGTACAGATCTTTATAAACGGAAAACCTTCAGGCTTAGTTGGACTTAATTCTACAGATGCTTTAAGACAACTTCCTGCTGAGGCCATTGAGCGTGTTGAGGTGATCACCTCCCCTTCAGCACGGTATGATGCCGAAGGCACAGCTGGAATCTTAAATATTATTTTGCGTAGAAGTAAGCTTCAAGGTTTAAATGGCGCAGCTTCAGTCAATGCAGGTTATCCATGGTCGGCTGGTGTTTCTGGAAACATCAACTATAGGACTGGTGACTTCAACTTTTTTAATACAACAGGTTATAATTACCGTCAGGTTCCAGGTAATTCTTTTACCGAAACTGAATTCTTCAATGGTGATGATCCTAGCACTTTTTTAAGGGAACAACGTGACTTTGATCGCGAGCGTGAAGGCTTCAGCACCAATTTAGGTGTGGAATGGTATGTCACCGATGATGCCTCAATTACAACCTCGGTAGTGTATCGTGACAGCGATAATAAAAGCAATACCAACAACGTTATTGATCAACTGGATTCTAATGGTGAAATCATCAATAGAACCTTACGCTTCGATCCTGAAATTGAAGGTGATAAAGTGATTCAATATGCGTTTAATTACGACAAACAATTCAATGGTGATAGTCAGCATAAACTGATTTTTAACTTTCAATTTGAAAATAATGAAGAGACTGAAACTTCATTGATCGAACAAGATGGTGTACGCGTTGAAAATGTTTTTACTGACGAAATTCAAGATCGTATATTACTCCAAGCCGATTATGTAAAACCTATTGGTGAAACTGGTCAATTTGAATTGGGTTATCGTGGCGATTTCTTTGATCTAGACACCAATTATTTAGTAGAGTTTAGTGAAAATGGAGAAGATTTTGAAACCAATACCGACCTTAGTAACAACTTATTATTTACCCAACAGGTCAATGCATTTTATACGCAATATGGTAATAAGTTAGGCTCCAAATTCTCATACCTCTTAGGTCTTCGTATGGAAGCCACTCGAATTACAATAGACCAAGAAACTAGTGGTGATTTTGAGAAAAAGGATTATGCCGATTTCTTTCCTACCGTGAATTTGGCCTATGAATTTAGTGAAGATCAAAGTATTACTGTAGGTTATAATCGTAGAATTAGACGACCACGTTCGCGATTTATCAATCCCTTCCCTTCGCGAAGCAGTGCCACCAATATTTTTCAAGGTAACCCAGACCTGGATCCAAGCATTTCCAACGGTATTGATATTGGATATTTAAACCGTTTAGGAAAACTAACGC
>CAYZKX010000036.1:2347-13490 GCA_964479055.1 uncultured Flavobacteriaceae bacterium | reverse complement strand
AAGATCACTGGAATGATGGTAATATTCAAAACATGATCGAGACCAACAATTATGACTTTGTAATCATTCAGCAAGGGCCATCTTCACAGGCTTACGGTAGAGCTTCCTTAATAGAATATGGTGGTTACATAAAACAGATTTGTGAAGCCAACAATGCCCAGTTGGCCTATTATATGGTGTGGCCGTCGTTACAATACTATCATACTTTTCCTGGCGTGATTCAAAACTATTCAGATGCTGCAAGTATCAACAATGCACGTTTGTGTCCTGTAGGTTTACATTGGAAGAATTACTTTGATCAAACCAATGACTTTTCTTATTATGGCGGTGATGGTTTTCATCCTTCCCTTGAAGGTAGTAAAGTAGCAGCAGAAGTTATTTTACAATCTCTAAACATCCTATAAAGAAATATCCCACTGAATTCTAAATCGGAATTCATCCTCAGTACCTAACAAAACAGCATCATAATCTAAATACGTCAATTCAGCCGTTAGTTTATTACGGTGACCTTTGAAGAACCAATTAAAAGCGAGCGCAAATTCTTCTGCATTATTTCCTGAAACATCTATATTTGGTGTATAATTAGAATAGCGAACCGCCATTTCTAAAGGATTGGGGAAGCCATTAATTAGATTAGAGAAAAAATACCCAGCTTGAATATAATTACCTGATAATGTAGTGGTTGTGTTATTGAC
This sequence comes from uncultured Flavobacteriaceae bacterium, assembly GCA_964479055.1. Taxonomy (GTDB): domain Bacteria; phylum Bacteroidota; class Bacteroidia; order Flavobacteriales; family Flavobacteriaceae; genus CAYZKX01. The sequence goes on along the minus strand of CAYZKX010000036.1, from coordinate 12,795 downwards.
ATGGTCAATTATTTCTTTGCGATGGCTTTCATGTTGCCAAGAAAAACCTTTGTACATAAATGCCGTTTCAATCAATCCTTGATTAACACGATATTGACCTGCTACCCCATCATCATAACCCTCTAATTGTCCACCACCTGACTGTGAAAACCTAGTGTAAGGGCTTCTATTAGTTGCAACTGCTATTGCGACCAAAGCAGTTGGTTTTTTATGAAACTCAAGATCAGATCCAACCATTTTAAGCTCCCTTCCAAAAAAATTCCATTGTAAGCGACCAACGTACATTAGGTGATCATCATCATTCGATGTTGACCCTCTTCCAGTCCCTGTTAAAATTGATGCATGATAGGTAAGATCAGCCATTGTTTCTTTAAACACCCTACCGTAAAACTCAATTCCTTGTTGTCTATCCAATGTAAATGGACGGTTAATAATTGAACGTTCAACAAGTTGTTGCTTTCCCGAAGAGATGACCCTTTCGCGGCCATAGTAGGTTTTCCATTGACCTACCTTGATATTAAACACCTTCCACTTTTCAAACATCAGTCTAAAGTCTAAAAGATTCCCCTGCGACAATTCAAATTCCCAATAGTACTTCATCCAAGGCTGAAATGCATGGCCTCCAACTTTTAATCGCGCTCTGTTTATTTTTAAAACAGTTTTATCATCACCAAATTCATCAAAGCTCAACGGATTTTGATCACTTGGCGTTGCAAATCGAAATTGCAAACGTGATTCAATATGTAAAAGGAATTTGTTATCGCTAGTATTAAATTGAAAACCCTTATTTGTATATTCAATATTGATCTTAGGTGATTTAATACTGTCATTCTGTTGCGCTCCTACTTTAACAAGCACACAAAAAAGAATTACGATCAAAAAGCACTTTATATTCATTCAATCAATTAATATCTAAATATACAAGAATATCTAAATTGAATTGGTGAGTTTGTTCAACCTATTAAGAATATAAAATCAATTTAACATTTTATCTTGTACCAATCGTCCTAATTACAATTCACTACATTTTTAATAGGATTCACTACATTACTTTTTTTTACAAACATTCACTATTCTACTTTTGACTCATCAATCAAAATATTTTAGTCATGAACAAAACATCAATCTTCAAAATTAATTTCCTTGGTTACATTTTAGCAACTGTACTTTTATTTCAACCATCGGAAGGGATTAGTCAAAAACGAGCAGATAGCAATAAAGGGATTACCGTAAACCATTCTACACGAAACGGAAAAGGTAAGATTCACGTTAAAAATAACGGCAACGAGTATAAAATTGAATACGAAGGCGACATTACTTTGTCAGCCGATGACAAAGACATTACCGGCATTTCTGACGGTGGTTACATTGAAATAGAACGTTCAACATTTGGCAGTCGCAGACGTATTGTGATTGAAGCCGACAGAAGTGGCAACCTAACTAAAAGGTATTATGTAGGGCGTTCTGAAAAGAATTTTGAACCAGAAGGTCGTGAATGGCTGGCCGATATTCTTATCGATGTAGTACGTTCAACCACCTTAGGTGCCGAATCACGTGTGCAACGGTTTTACACTCAAGGCGGAGCTAATGCAGTAATTAATGAGATCAAGCAAATGGAAAGCGATTATGTAGAATCACGATATTTTAGTCTATTACTTGATTATGATCTTAATGATTCCGAATTGGTTTCGGTTATTGAAACTGCTGGCAGTCGCATTAGTTCTGATCATTATCTTGCGCAGATCTTAAAAAGTAATCAAAAAGCATTTTTATCCAGCAGTAGAACTATTGATGCTTATATCAATGCCTGTAAAAGCATAAATTCTGATCATTACATTACTGAAGTGATGAAGAAAGTGATTAGTGATCGCTCCATATCAGATGCTCAAATGGGCAGCTTGTTGGATATTACAAAAAGTATAGAGTCTGATCATTACGTTACAACAGTTTTGATTCAAATCATGGATAACCGTGAACTAACTGCTGATAATGTGTCTAAGGTTATTCGTTTGTCTAAGCAAATACAATCTGATCATTATAAAACAAATGTGCTTAAAAAGGTGATCAATGAAAAGAACATGCCTGCACAAGCGTATGATGCATTTCTAGAAACACTTGATGACGTCAATTCCGATCATTATACTGCCGAAGTCGTTATGACACTATTGGATAGTGATCTAAAGGCTGATTCTGATTCTTTATCTGAATTGCTAAACATTGTAAGTCGTAATGTTAATTCAGATCACTATTCAGCCAATATTTTTAAGAGTCTAGCGAATCGAAACCTTACTGAAGATCAAATTATTACGGCTTTAAACGCCACATCAAACATCAATTCAGATCACTATATGTCTGAAGTCCTTTTAGCCTTCTCATCAAAAGTGAACCGTTCATCAGCGCGTGTTAAAGAGGCTTACCGAACTGCTGCAAAATCAATTAATTCTGATTCATATTACGGAAAAGTAGCAAAAGCAGTGGATTAACCATCCAAGCATAGTCAAGGTAATCAAACGTCAATTGTTAATTGTGAGTTAGTTTGATTACCTTGGTTTTATGAAATATTCTAACCATTTCAACCAACCTGTTTTGAAATTACATCTCACCATTATTAGTATTGGGATTGCCTTGGGATTATTAATATTTCACTATATCAATATTCCTGAAGAGGTGAATATTTCTATTCATCCTGTGATAGGTTTTAGCATATTTGCATGTAGTGGCATCATAGCATCGTATATGACGCATTTCATTTCTAAGAAAATGGATAAGGCAATACGATGGCAATTTCAGTTGGCCAACAGGATATTGACCGGAATCGTTATCCACTTTTTAACGCTACTGGCCTTCTTCGGTATTATTTCGTATGTCTATTTTAAAGTCATGGATGTCACTTTAGAAGGACAAAGTGTACTTCTAAAATTGGGTATTATTATTTTTGTAATAGTTCTTCTCTATAATGTGATTTATTTTGCGTTTTACTCTTATCACGTCTATTCTAAGTTGCAACTCGATACCATTGCATATGAAAGAAAACAAATTGATTTACAATTAAAAGCTCTTAAATCACAGTTAAGTTCCCATTTTCTATTTAATAATTTGAACACCATATCATCACTTGTGGACAAGGATAAACAACTTGCTGAAGATTATACCCGAGGACTTGCCTCGATCTATAATTACACATTAAACAGCTATCACCGTAAATGGGTGACACTCGATGAAGAGTTGACCTATGTACACGCTTACCTGTTGTTGATCAAAACACGATTTGGAGGTGCCTTTGAACATCAAGTTACAATTTCAAAAACAATTATGAATAGTAAGATCCCTCCATTAACACTACAAATGCTTATTGAAAATGCTGTAAAACACAATATAGTAGATGATGAAAACAAATTGCAAATCGTGATTAACGGAGATGACCACCACATTAGTATTAAGAACAATGTGACCAAAGCTCCTGCAAATATCAGATCCTTTAATATCGGTCTTAAAAACATTGCATCTCGCTATAGGCTTCTTAGCAATGCTACAGTTAACATAACTAAAAATTCTCATTTTATTGTTGAACTTCCGGTGATCCAATCATGAAAAAACTCTTTATTCATAATCCACTTTTTCGACTACTAAGTCCTTTATTTAGTGGTGTTATCGTGTATTTGTTCATTTTATTGGTCAACAATAATGTAGCGCAACTTCAAGAGCAATTTCTTACCGAAGAACTCTATATCTGTATTGGACTTTCATTCTTAATTCAAGAATTATCTCGATTATTACTACTATTATTTAAACGTTTTTCAAAAACATTATCTCTAGGCTATAGTTTACTTTTTCAAGTAGGTGCTTCACTAATGGTTTGTGTAGGTGTCGTGACCTTTTCCATAAATCTATATTTTAATTATACTTTGGGTTATGCGCCAAACACGGATGAACTGTGGTTATTCAACAGTATTTTTTGTACTGTGACTTTGATTTATATTCTCCTCCACGTAAGTCATGAATACTTGCACAAGGTGAATTCAAAAAGGCTTAATGAAGAAATGCTAAGAAAACAACTCATTGAAGAAGACTTTATTGAATTTAAAAATGCCATTAAGCCAGATCTTTTGTTCAATAGTTTAGAATCAGTGATCACCTTGTTACAAAGTGATTCTCATAAAATTGATGATCTCATTGATCATATGGCGACCACCTATCGCTATATTTTAACTCAAGGTCAGCGACAATTGGTACAACTTGAAGAGGAACTTCTTGTTTTAGATGAACTCGTTCAACTCATAGAATATTTACCTTTTAGAAATATTACCATTACAAACAATTTGAGTTCTTCTTTTTTGATAGTGCCTGGAAGCCTACTCAATATTGTAGAGCAAATTATCAAACATTCCATTACTACAATTAATGAACCATTACAACTTGCTCTAAATGAAACACAAGATTATATTAATATTTCATATACCTTTAATGATAAGATCATCTCTCCTTTTCAAGCAGAAGATTTGAACGACATTAAACGTGTGTATGAGATCTACTCTACCAATCGATTAAATATTGAAGAAAGTGGCGGGAACAGAATCATCAACTTACCAAAATTGTACTTAAAAGAATAGTAATGAAGGCCATTATTTTAGAAGACGAAATACCAGCTTTAGAAAAACTAGAACGATATATTTTAAAATACGATTCTAATATCTCTATAGTGGCGAAGTTCTCGAGCATCAGTCAGGCTGTTAGTTGGTTAAAAAATACTGAGAATAGTTTTGATATTGCTTTTATGGATATTCAGTTATCCGATGGCCTAAGTTTTGAGATTTTCAATCAAGTTCAGATCAACAAACCCATAATTTTTGTAACGGCCTTTGATGAATTTGCAATAGATGCTTTTAAGGTAAACAGTATCGATTACATTTTAAAACCCATCACCTTTACTGATATTTCTAAAGCCATTACCAAATTCAAAAATTTTAAAGGATATCAACCTGGAACTCTTGAAAAAACTTCAAATACCTTCCTCCAAAAAAAATATAAGGATCGCTTTTTAGTGCGTATGGGAAATCACATTCACTCCATTGACGCAAAGGATATAGCACTTTTCTTTGCCGAGGGACGTACCGTTTTTTTAATGACGCTACAAAAAAAGAAATACATATTAGACTATAAACTTGAGGACCTTACTACACTCCTGTCACCAGTTGATTTTTTTAGGGTGAATCGCACCTTCATTGTGCATTTAAATATTACAAAAGACATCACAGTGTACTCCAATAATAGGCTTAAAATACAAACGGGCTTACCATTGGATAAGGATATCATAGTAAGCCGCGATCGTGTATCTGCCTTCAAAAATTGGTTGGAAGGCAATTAAAATTAGTGATTACCACTTTCCATTTGACGCAACATCTCTTTTGCATTCTTGCCCGCTGGACCATCAGGATCCATACTAATGGCTTTATTATAATATTCCTTAGCCTTTACCTTATCTCCTGCCTTTAGGTAGCCTTCTGCAAGACTATCCCAGGCATTGGCTGAATTTGGGAATAACTGCGTGACCATAGTGAAAACAAAAATCGCCTCCTGTGAACGGCTACTGCTTAATAAATTATATCCTGCTCTGTTGAATTCACCTTCAAAATCAAAGAATTTGTAACGTTCATCATTGACCATGCTTATGGCATCATCCCTTAATTTATCAATCTGACCTGTAGTAAACAGATTAGTAAAATGTTGCATTGGATTTGTAATAAAATCGGATCCTGCAAAATTTAAAGCTGTATCCAATACAGGATCTTCATTAGAAGCATATTGATCATATGTCATATCAACTGCAATATGCGGAGCCAACCAATCTGCATTTTCCCATTGCGGTTTATCTTGCCACCAAGCAAAAGACAAGAAAATAGGAATCTTGCTGTTTGGGAGTGCGACAGTTCTATTATCGCCATAAAAATTAATATTCTCACTAGTAGGCTCACCTATAAATATGGCATTGGTATAATTGCTCATTTCATTAACCAGGTTTTGGCATGCAGAAAAGGTACGGCGCCCTAAAATCACAAAGAGATTACCTACTTTGTTGATCTTTTCTGATTGTATCAAACCAGTGATCACAGGTTTATTTTTGTAATTATTTCCTCCCCCATTTAATCGGACATCAATGACTAGTTTTTCAACATCATTGGAGTCTATAAAATCAAAAACACGTCCATAAAAATCAGCAATTGATTCAGCTTCATCATCAAATACTGAACTTTGCCTTACATAAACTGCTTTCATTTCGGGTAAATACTCAAAATAGTACCTTTTATCTATATTCTTCAAATAATACGGAGTAGCGCTTTGATCTCTTGCTTCCAACCAGTTATCATCTTGAAAAACATGACTGTATCTTACTGGAAGTCGTTCACCTTTTGGCAAGGCTTTAAATTCTTGTTCAAAAGTACTACCGTCTTTCTCCATGGTTAGAATGACATTTTCACTCAAAGAAGAAGTTATGCCCTGGGCATGTAACACTTCAGGAATACGTAAATAATTGATACCAAAGGCTTTAAAATACTGACTATTCTCAACAGGAACCACAGGCTCAACCATTTTTAAGGCATCATCAATATTCACCTTATTGATGGCAATCACTTTTGCACCTAAGGTATTAGCGTATGATTTATGGACTCCTTGGATGTAAATACCATCACTATACGAATACAGATTGAACGGGAAATTTCTAAAAGTAAATGGCTCTTGTCTGAAGCTAATATCAGTATGTCCATATTTGAACATCGAAACAATTCGTGCTAAACCAACAATCACTTCGTGACTCTGTAAATTTGGAATAGCTTGATGCAATTTCGCCACTTCGGCGTCAAAATCTTCTTTAGTCGTTTTTTTAAATAAGAAAGGGTAATCATTATGTACAGTTTCCTGTAAATATTTAAGATCATCTTGCCATTGCTGGCTTGTCATAGTTGTTTGCGCATGCAAACTCATCACCACAAAAAAGGTGACGAAAAAAAGTACTTTTTTCATTTTGATTGATGTATTGATTAGTTATCTGTAAGATAACTATATTTTAAGATTGTTACAGTTGTTGCTTAAGAATAAGAAGTTTTATTGCTTAAAAAGTTAATCTTCCTTAGTCAATTCCAAGCCCTGATTAATACCTTTCTCAATTGCTGGCACACCTCGAACCATCCAAACAGGTTTAGGAGCACCCTTGAGATAATGATCAAAAAATTGTGACATTCTAATATTGAAATCTTTTCGATTCTGTAATTTAAGCGGCCAATGCGGCTCATCATTGTAATTTAAAAACCAAGATGGTTTACCCAAGCGTCTCAAACTCACAAAAAACTCGATTCCTTGATACCACGGCACATGACCATCGGCATCATTGTGCATAATCAATAGTGGCGTATTCACTTTGTCCAAAAAGAAAATAGGCGAATTCTCTATAAATCGTGAAGGATACTCCCAGGGTGAACCTCCTATTCTACTTTGGGTATGCTCATACTGAAATTGTCGGCTTAATCCGGTCCACCAACGAATGCCTCCATACGCACTAATCATATTGGGTACTGGTGCTCCGGATTCGGCTGCTTTAAAGATATCCGTTTTGGTCACCAAATAGGCAATTTGATAACCACCCCAACTATGGCCTTGTACACCAATATTATCTTTATCTATAAAGCCCTTTTCAATTAATGATGTTACTCCAGGAATTACACAATTATAAGCACTTTCTCCAGGATAACCTATACGATAATACACATCAGGATTAAAAATCACATACCCTCGACTCGTATAAAAACTATAATTAATTGTTGATCGACCATATGAAGGAGCGCGATGTCTATGCAATCCGTCGGAGCTTTTTTCATAAAAATTGACGATCATTGGATATTTTTTATTTGGATCAAAATTCTCTGGTTTAATAAGCATTCCTGTAAGTTCTTTACCATCTAATGAAGTCCAATTAACCAATTCTGCAGTACCCCAGTTATAATTTGCTTGCTGTGGGTTTCCTGTACTAATTTGTTTGGATGATCTAAAGCTGAGATCAGAATATTGAATATCTGGAAATACTTGAAACGACTCCTTGGTATAAATAATCGCATTACCTTTTTGTGCCTTTGATAAGTTGCGATACCAAAATGGTCCTGATACAAGTTGTTTGCCTGAATTATTCTTGTAATCAAACTCATAAAAACCCGAGTTCTTTGTAGTTTCGTCAAAAGTGCTTAAGATCCATTTATCATCAGGATTTAAGAAACGTTCTTCGTCATCAAGTCTATTATAACGGTAACGCGTTTTAGATTCTCTTCCACGTGTTAAACGCTTGCTATCGCCTGTTTCAGGATTAAACTCCCAAATATCATAGCGATCATAAATCAACAACGATTTATCATCTTTGATCCAACCTGGACTCCCATATGAATTAGGATGCCTTGGGCTATCATTTAACTCATTATAAAAAACCTTGTTCTTAGTTAAATCAGTCCTTTTGTCGTTTTTAATGGAATATGAATACCAGGTACTGTCAGCTGGATCATAGCCAAACACATACTCACCCATGGGGCTTAGACGCGCAGCATTCCCTATATTACTTAGTATCTTTTTGGTTGTCCCAGTCTCAAGATCAACAATGGCATAATCATCGGCCCAATTCGCGTTCCATTGGCTTTCTAGCTGATAAGGTTCAGGCGTATTTACTAGGGCAAATCTGGCATTCCCCTCATTACCTAATCGCGATTCTGGATACGAAGTCGTGGCGATTTGCACTAATTTATTTGAAGCCAAATGAATTACAGATTGATATGATTTTTTACGATCATTCTTCACTTGTAATTCCTGAACCGTATATAGTCGAGGTTCGTCATAAGTCCAAACTTCTACGTTGACGATCTCCTCATCGATCAAAGTGGTATCCTTTACTATAGGTGGCGTTGCTAGTCCGAAGTACATTTTGGATTCATCTTTAGAGAATGTGATATTGCCATCCGATGAAACTAAATATCCTTCAGGTGATGATGCACCATCCAGTAGTTTTTCTGCATTTTGAGCGCCTTCATTCCATCTGTAAAGTTCATATGGTCTAATTTGAACTTTGGTAGTATCGTTATCCACTACAAAACCTAGATGATTACCTGAATCACTAAAACTAAGTTGATAATACTTTGATTTTTCTGCCTCATATACCTGCGTTAGCTTGTTTTGTTCTACATTAAAGACATATACTCCTGCTGCGAACAATGAATCATTACCTGTAGATGCAAAAGCAAGTCGTTTCCCTTCTTTGGCAAAAACATAATTGGTAACATACTTAAAAGTGTCTTGTTTTTTACTCTGTAAGTTTCGTAAAACCAAATGATAGCCGTTGTCCTTACTTACTTTTTTAACCTTCTTCTTCTTTTTGTCTGTCTTTGTGCTGTCCTTTTCTTTGTCTTTCTTTTTTTCTTTAATTTCTTCTAAAGAATAAGCAATAAACCCCGACCATTTTTCAGGAACTTTATAAGATTTAACATGTGCTAGTTTATCAATTGTTCCTGCTTCCAAACTATAGATTCCTAAAGAATCTTTCGGCATTTTGTCTTTCTTTACCTTTTTGCGCTTCAACTCTGCAATACTATCTTGCCATGCCTTAATGGTGAATACAGCGTATTTAGAATCAAATGTAAAACGTCCTTTTTCAGAGCGTTCATGTTCGAATACTAAATTACCATTAGCATCTTTTATTTTTAAGTGTTGATCCCTGTCTCCCTTTTGCAAAGAGAACATCACATGATCGCCATCATTAGAAATTGTTTCTGATTCAATAGAATTCCAAATGTCCTTATCGGAATGTTCAAGAGTCTTCTTTTGTGCATTTAAGGGTAAAACAGTAAATAATGCAAGAGTAATAATTAGTATTCGCATAGTTGTGTATTAATAATTATCGTTAATTCTTCTGATCAGGTGATAATCTACCTGGAGTATATGGTGCGCCAGCATTTTTCAACATCTCCTCTATTTCCTTAATATCAACCGCATACATTTGATCCACACTATTTTTAACACTTGTGAATTCTGATTTGGCAATCGCAAAACTATCCATATGTGTTTTTGTAGGTGCAGCTGTTGAATATTTTTGTTCATACAATATGGCACCAACTCTTTGAGTTGCTGTTACTGGTTGATCCTGATCTAGGCGCCGCTTAAGGGGGTCACCATACATTTTAACGTTAACATCTTTCAGCTTCCTTTCTAGATCACTCATGGCCGTCGTAATAGCACCTAAAGGCATTTCAGCTAGTTTGACAGCTTCTTTCATGTGCTTCAACTTGTTATTCATATCACTCATTTTACGTTGGGTTTCTTGAATATCGGTTTGCAATTGAGCTACATCTCTTTGAAAAGCAACTTTTGCGTTTCTGTCATCCGCTGGCATTATCGTATTATTCAATGCTTTAACATTAAAT
>CAYZKX010000036.1:0-2337 GCA_964479055.1 uncultured Flavobacteriaceae bacterium | reverse complement strand
GAATACGTTCCTGGTAACACTAACGTACCTTCTTTTTTACCAGCAAAAGGATTATAAAATGAAGGTTTGCTAAAACTAACCGGACCTTGATCCTCATAACGCAAATCCCAATGAAAACGCTGTACACCCTTAGATGGCTTTATGAAAATCTTTTTGACTACTTTGTTTTCCGAATTCTTAATTACAAAAACTAATTGCGGCGCTTTTTCATCGGTTTCTGCCTTTAATTCGTCATATGTTGGATAAGGTGTATCGGAGTTGGACTTAATAAGATCCTTCTCTTTCTTTTGTCGTTTATCCTTTAACGATTCGAAACTTTCATGGTAATAATATGTAATCAATGCTTCTGGTCCTAAATTATCTGCTGAATAGAAGTTATCACCTTGAAATGCCTTTCCTGGTAGTCCTAGAGGTAAACTCTTTTCCCACATCAAAGCATCTCTCACTGGATAGATTACGGCATTATTTGATGGTTCGGCATTCTCTATATTTCTCAATGCTGAATAATCATCAAGCACATAAAACCCACGACCAAAAGTTCCTAAAACCAGATCACTTTCACGTTGTTGAATGGCAATATCACGCACTGCAATAGTGGGTAAACCATTAGCGAGTTCTTTCCAACTCGTACCTCTGTCAGGTGAGAAGAATGCGCCAAATTCAGTACCACAAAAAATTAAATTTGGATCAATATGATCCTCCTCTAAGGCATATACACTACCACGTTCAGGTAAATTCTCACTAATTTTTCTCCAAGAGTTTCCTTTATCAGCGGAAATAAATATATATGGCTTAAAATCACCAAACTTATGATGATTAAAAGCTGCATAAACAACATTCTCATCGTGTTGAGACAAATAAACACTATTCACATAAGACATGTTAGGCGCACCAGGGATATTGTCAATTTTTCTCCAGTTATTTCCGCCATCTTCTGAAATGTGGATTAATCCATCATCAGTTCCTATAGCCAAAAGATTTGGGTTAATAGATGACTCCGACAAAGCCACAATAGCACCATATTGAGAGGTTGATCCGTTTTTAGCAACAGCATCCATACTTAGAACACGATCATAAACCTTTAAGGTGTTTCTATCTATTCCTCTAGACATATCATCACTAATCACGCTCCAGCTATTACCGTAATCATCCGATCGGAATAATTTATTGGCCGCAAAATATAAACGCCCAGCAGCATGTCTACTAGCTACTAGTGGAGCATCCCAATTCCAAATATAGGCATCCTCACCTTGTCGCTCTTTAGGCTTTATACCTACTTCTTCACCACTCTTTCTATCATATCGCACTAACCAACCATATTGTGATTGTGCATATACTATATCTGGGTTATTAGGGTCCACTTGCGATTCAAAACCGTCCCCACCATGAGTAATAAACCAATCTTGATTGGTAATGCCATGATCTGTGATCACGCGTGATGGTCCGCCCATACTAAAATTATCCTGAGTACCCCCGTAAATATTATAAAATGGAGCGTCATTATCAACAGCCACCTTGTAAAATTGTGTAACCGGTAAATTTTCTTTGAAATCCCAATTTTTAGCGGCATCAAAAGTTTCATAGATTCCACCATCACAACCTACTAACCAATGTTTATTATTGTTTGGATTGATCCACATACTATGATTATCGACATGTTTATAGTCCTCGCCTACATTGTTAAAAGTCTTTCCGCCATCATGACTAACGGTCATCCATGTATTCATTGAGTATACGGTATTCTCATCTATTGGGTCTGCGATAATTTCTTGATAATAGTTTCCACTGGTCACATAACTGCTTCTTTTCTCCCAGCTTGCACCACGATTAGTTGAACGGTAAAAACCACCTTTTCTTTCGGCAGCCTCAACTATAGCGTATAAAACTTCAGGATTTGCAGGTGAAATTGCCAACCCAATACGGCCCAATTCGACCTTAGGAAGGCCTTTATTGATCTCCATCCAAGTAGTTCCACCATCAACACTTTTATGAAGTCCTGACCCAGGTCCACCACCAACATAAGTATAAACATGCCTTCTTCGCTGTAAAGTGGACGCATAAAGCACATTTGGATCCCTAGGATCCATTATGACGTCGTTGACACCTGTATGTTCATCAACTGTTAAAACGGCATTCCAAGTGGTTCCACCATCTTCTGATTTATATAACCCACGGTCGCCTCCTTTGTTCCATAATGGTCCAATGGCCGCTACATAGATAATATTTGAATTTTCAGGATGAACAATGATCTTACCTATATGTTCAGACATCTTTAAGCCCATATGTTTCCAAGACTTACCGCCATCAATAGATTTATAAACACCATCACCATACGCC
>CAYZKX010000035.1:0-13621 GCA_964479055.1 uncultured Flavobacteriaceae bacterium | reverse complement strand
TAATTCTTTAACAATGGCACGATATCTTAAAATATCTTTCTTTGCCAAATAGTCTAGAATAGCGCGACGTTTTCCCACGAGCTTAACCAGTGAACGCTCCGTGTTAAAATCTTTTTGATTTTCTTTAAGGTGCTTGGTTAAGTGATTAATTCTTTCTGTGAATAAAGCAACTTGGCCCTCTGGTGAACCAGTGTCTTTGGCATTCTTACCGTGTTTTTTAAAGATTTTCTCTTTGTCTTCTTTAGTTAAATACATTCCAATATTATTTAAATGATTTTTATGTATTGATCCACTTTTGTGGATCAGGGCGCAAATATAAGCCTTTTTTAGAATTTCGATCATCAAATAATCTTATATTTTTTGTGCTGATTCATTAAACCATTAGATTTTAAGAAAGTCTTAACGTATAAATAACTTAAATCGAGCAAAGATGAAAAACATGAAATTTTATTTCAAAACGCTGTTAATGATCTTTTCAATCGTAATTTTTATGACGAGTTGTAGTAGTGATGAACAAGAAGAAAATCTTGAGGAAGATGCAATAGATTATTCTGAAGTTAGTCGATCTTCTCAAGTGGATGAAGCATCGGCCATTATGGATGACATATCTATTGAAGTATATGAGACACAAGAGGCTAGTGAAGATGACAGAGCTCCTGCCAATTTTAATTTGCCAGAATGTGTTACAATAACAGTTGTTGCTCAACTAAATTTTCGTGAGATTACCATTGATTTTGGTTCAGAAGGATGTATGGTTCATGGCAATCTCCTAAAAGGCCAAATAGTTCTGACATACACAAGAGATCCTAAGGCCCAAACCGTATTTATTACCAAAGAACTCCTGAACTTTTATTTCAACGTATTAAGTATTGAGGGTGGTAAAACGATTTTAAAGGAGTTATCAAACGAAAATGGCAATCCTCAATTTACCAAAACTTCAAATATAACAGTAACCTGGCCAAATGGTGCTGAGGCCTCACGCGAAGGTATTCGCATTAGAGAATGGATAGAGGGCTTTGGATCAGGAATATGGAGTGACAACGTATTTGAAATCACTGGTAGCTGGAACACTACTTTTGTAAACGGTAACACGCATTTATACGAGGTCGTAATACCATTAAGGCGTGAAGTAGTATGCTTTTATTTTGTTAGTGGATCCATTGATGTGGAACGCACCAATTTTTCAGGTGTTTTTGACTATGGCAATGGTAGCTGTGATAACATGGCAACCTTTACTTTTGCTAATGGTACTGTAGTTGATATTGTATTAAATTAAAAAATATAATTATAGCGATTAAAAAAAGGCGACCTGATCAGGTCGCCTTTTTTTATTAAACTCTTAACGGTTGATTGGTTATAAGATCAATATATTGATTTATCTTATCTTTTAGATCTTTTCGATGGGAGATGAAATCTAAAAATCCATGTTCTTTTACAAATTCTGCAGTTTGAAAATCATCAGGTAGATCTTGACCCGTAGTATCTCTAACTACACGTGGTCCTGCAAACCCAATTAATGCACCAGGTTCGCTAATATTAATATCACCGAGCATAGCGAAAGATGCTGTTGTTCCTCCTGTTGTTGGATCGGTACACAATGAAATATAAGGGATTTTAGCTTCTGCCAACTGTGCTAATTTTGATGATGTTTTTGCCAATTGCATCAATGAGAATGCAGCCTCCATCATTCTGGCACCACCTGATTTTGAAATGATCATAAATGGCACTTTCTTCTTTAAGGCATGATCTGCAGCTCGGGCGATTTTTTCACCTACTACACTACCCATCGATCCACCTATAAAACTAAAATCCATACAGGCAATTACAATATCCTTACCTTTAGATTTTCCAATGGCTGTACGTACTGCATCTTTAAGGTTAGTCTTTTCTTTAGCAGCTTTTAAACGATCGGTATACTTTTTCTTGTCTTCAAACTTTAAAGGATCTTTTGATTCAAGCTTTACGTCTAATTCTTTAAATGTATTGTCATCAAAAAGAATTTCAAAGTACTCTTTACTACCAATTCTAACATGATAACCATCCTCCGGACTTACGTAGTAATTCTTTTCTAATTCTTCAGTGTCAATTACCTTACCTGTTGGTGATTTGTACCATAATCCTTTGGGAGTATCGCGTTTAGCTTCGGTTGGTGTTTGTATACCTTTATCCTTACGTTTAAACCAAGCCATAGGGAATTTTAGTTTTAGTTAGTAGCCTACAAAGCTACGGAAATTTTACAATGTGTTAACATTATTCAAGTCTTCAAATGCCTTCTTCAAACGCTCCACAAATGCGTTTTCGGCTTCACGCAGCCATTTTCTAGGATCGTAGTATTTTTTGTTAGGAACGTCATCCCCATCTGGATTACCTATTTGTGTTTGTAGGTACGCTTCATTAGTTTTAAAATAATCCCTAATGCCACTCATAAATGCATATTGCATATCGGTATCAATATTCATTTTTATTACACCATATCCAATGGCTTCTCGAATTTCTTCAACCGATGATCCAGAACCACCATGAAATACAAAATCAATATGGTTATGACCTACGTTAAACTTTTCGGAAACATAAGTTTGTGAATTGCGTAATATTTTTGGAGTTAATTTTACATTACCTGGTTTATACACACCATGGACATTTCCAAACGCCGCGGCAACTGTAAATTGATCACTAATTTTACTTAATTCCTCATAAGCATAAGCTACTTCTTCAGGTTGCGTATACAATTTAGAAGCATCAACATCAGTATTATCAACACCATCTTCTTCACCTCCAGTAATCCCTAATTCAATCTCTAAGGTCATCCCCATTTTTTTCATTCGTTCGAGATAACGTTTGCAGATATCAATATTCTCTTCAATAGGTTCCTCACTCAAATCGATCATATGTGAACTGTACAACGGCTTCCCAGTTTCTGCAAAATGCTTTTCTCCGGCATCCAATAGGCCGTCAATCCATGGTAATAATTTTTTGGCACAATGATCGGTATGTAAAATTACAGGTACGCCATATTCCTCAGCCAACAAATGGACGTGTTTAGCTCCTGCTATACCACCTGCAATGGCCGCTTTTTGATTGTCATTGCTTAACCCTTTACCTGCATTAAAGCATGCCCCACCATTTGAAAACTGTATAATAACAGGCGCATTTAGATCACGAGCAGTTTCTAAAACGCCATTGATACTATTTGAGCCTACTACATTAACCGCAGGCAATGCGAATCCTTTGGCCTTGGCCAGCTTAAAGATCTCTTGTACTTCCCTTCCTGTTGCGACTCCAGCTTTTATATTGTGACTCATTTTATTGTGTTTTGAATGTTAGTAGTTTGTGGTCCCAAAAGTAACGAATTTTGAAAATTAAAGGACTAATTTTAAATAGATTTTGAACCTAGATTGAATATTAGAATGGATAGTTGATTCCTATATTATAAACCGCATTGGCAAAATTAAATTCATTGAACCATCGGTTGTTAAGTGGAAAAGAAGGATCATATGCTCTAAAGCCAATATCAAATCGTACTACAAAGAAATTAATGTCATATCGAACGCCGAAACCACTGCCCAGAGCAATATCTTGGAACGAACTAAAACCTTCAAAAGTAGCACCTGGATCCGCAACGTCATCAAATACATTCCAAATGTTCCCTGCATCTGCAAATAGGGCACCATTGAGTCGACCAAATATATTAAATCGGTATTCTAAACTCAAGGCTATTTTCATATTGGCTTCATTGAATTCGTTATTACTTGAAGAACTACCAGGCCCAAGGTCATAAGCTGCCCATGCTCTGTTATCATTGGGACCTCCAGCAAAGAAACTTTTCGCAAATGGTATGTTGGTTGAATTTCCATATGGAATTGCAATTCCAAAAAAGGTACGCAACGCTAATTCTTTACTACTTCCCAAGTCCCAATGTTTAATGTAATCAAACTCTGTTTTGATATATTGTGAATAGGGAACATTGAATAATTCAAATTGGTCGTTCGCGTTTTTATCAGCTCCAACAAGATTGGCTATACTTGAAAGTAAATTTCCAGCTAATTCACCTTTAAATCGAAATATAGAAAAGCTCTTGTCAAAAATATTTTCACGCTTATCTAAAGTGTAACTGAAGGTAGTTGAAAATATTAGGTTGTTTTCAGTAAGTCGATCTTTTCGTTCATTGATGTTACTAACCGTTTGATATTCATCAGGATTAGACTGTAAAAAATCATCATCAGCTAAAACCAAGTCCATAAATTCATCGGCTTCTGATTCTATTAAATTACCATCTTCGTCCAGAAATTCAGGTGGCGTATTGTACTCATCCATAGCAATTTCATTCAAGGTATCGTAGGAATTCCTATAAACTTCAAAGTAATTTTCAGGATTCAGATTTCTGATGTACTGAACATTGAACAAATCAAATCCATTTATAGTTCTTTCAGAAGGTAACCAACGATAGTTAAGCGCCGAATTAAAGGTTTGTTTGTCCAAACCAATATTAGTTTGACCTGTGATACCAACACTAATCCTCGTGGTTGGGGACATGTATTTGGGAATTATCTTATCCGTTTGGATAGGAAAGAATAATCTTGGGATGGTAAGTTTCAAGTCTCCTCCAAACTCATTAATATCAAAAAATTGTGATTCATTTCTGTTGGCTTCTTTTGAAGCCGCTATAGTTCCTAATAGTGAGAATTCTAGTGTTTCGGCCCCTTTAAATACGTTTCTAGCCAATAGTGATGCGCTTGCAGAGAGCCCAATGGATTGAATATTACTTTGTGAAACATTGAATTCGAATCCCAAACCATATTTTTTTCTTGGTCTGAGAAAGATATTAGCTGTCAAGGTGGTGTCTTCGGTATTTTCAATATACTCTACCGTGGGATATCTAAAGGTTCTAAGTTCATTTAAGTATCGCGAAGTTCTTGTGCGGTCAATATCTCTGTATATGCTGTCTTTATTGATAAAAATGGCATCTACTAATGCCTTAGGTCTATATTTCACTTTGTCAAAAGCATACAAAGTATAATTATTATATTGGATCGAATCATTAAATGATCGCCCTCTATTCTCAATATTATCATCAGTGATAATGTTGACCTTTTTTATTTTATAAACCTTAAATGGAACACGGGCAATTGAATCTTCGTTTCTAATAATACGGTTGCCTATTTTCAAATCCACATTGACTTTTTCTCCAGCAAGCAGTGTGTCTATGTCATAGGATATATAGTCTAATGTAAAATGATAGACTCCCGAATTTCTAAAATTTGAAACGAGACGTTGACGTTCATTATCAAAATCTTTGACTCTAAATTGATTACCAGACTTAATAAAGGACTCTGATTTGGTACGTTGAAAAAGCGAATCAATCAAAGGTGACGCAATATTATAACTTAGTGAATCGAGCAGATATGGATTACCAGTTTGTACAAAATAATCAACCTTAGCTCTCTTTTTATCGTTTCTTTCAATAATATAGTTTACTTCTCTATCAAACCAGCCATTGCTATAATAGTATTGCTCTAATCTATTTTGCGATTTTAGGGTGCGCACTGAATCGACTATAACAGGTGCCTCACCTGTACGTTTGATCCATGCATTGAAATCACGTTTAGACTCTAGTTGTTTGTTTAATTGTTTTCTGGAAAGTGTTTTTGTTTTCCATTCCAGTTTACGAGGATTATTTAGAATTTTTTCCTGGATAATAGAATCTATATTTGGTCGTGCTAAATTGAAGACATGTAAACGCAGTGGATAGCCTAGAAGCTTGTCGTTTGGTTGTTGGTAAACCAAATTGGTAATCTCTTCTTTAGATGTTTTTTTACCATTAACATTTACATTGACCTCTGTTAACAAATGCTGATCGTCTTCAACCCTTTTTACAACATTACAGGATGTAAAACAACATAATAAAAGCGCAATTAGCGATATTTTTACAAGGGTTTGTTTCAACTAAGGATAAATAAATTTAGATTTACAGTTGTAAAACCTTAACCTAAGCTCAAAAGTACATTTTTTTTAATGTTAAGTAAAAGTCAAATAAAACTAATAACATCGCTTAAACAAAAAAAATATAGAAAGCAGCATCAGTTGTTTGTTGCCGAAGGTAAAAAAACCATTCAAGAACTATTGGGTTCAGATTTTGAACTTTATCAACTCTATACAATTACGGATGATTTTGGGGTTTCGGATCATTTACAAACAGTGATTACATCTATGGAGCTTGAGAAGATCAGCTTTTTAAAAACGCCAAACACAGCTTTGGCATTGTTTAAGACAAAAGATTTTAAAGTGCCTGATCCAAACCAATTAATGGTAGCTCTAGACAATATTCAGGACCCAGGGAATTTGGGTACCATAATAAGACTGTGTGATTGGTTTGGTATTGAAAAATTAATATGTAATAGGGATACGGTAGATTGCTATAATCCAAAAGTCGTACAGGCTACAATGGGTTCTCTTGCCAGAGTCGATCTTATTTATACGCAATTATCGGACTATTTGTCTAAATATGAAGGCGAGGTTTTTGGGGCTTTTATGGATGGCGAAGATATCTATAGTCAAGAATTACCTCAAAAAGGGATAATTATTTTGGGAAATGAAGGCAATGGCATATCACCTGTTGTTGAACGCCATATAGGAAAGCGATTGGCTATACCTCGATTTGGTAAATTACAACATACCGAAAGTTTGAATGTCGCCAATGCTACTGCAATATTTTTAAGTGAGTTTAGGCGTCGGTCTATTGAAAAGTGAAGTTGATAAAAACACCTCGTGATTTCATAGATTCTATATTTCCCGTCCAAGGACTGTTTGGGTCTTCATCACGCACCAATTCATCATTAATAGAAAATACACCTCGTATGGAAGGTGTGAATTTAAACCAGAATAAATAAAGATCGATTCCAAAACCCAGTTCGTAATTCAATAAGGTCTTTTTTGATCTAAATTCGCCTACACTGTTATCATCTGGATTATCCTGATTACTTGATAAGTTTAGGGAGGCCGATACACCACCAATAATAAATGGTTTAATATTGTTAATTCGCTTGGTTGAGAATTTCACCAATAATGGAAAGTGAATATAGGTAGAACGCACCTCACGTTCAAGATCGGAATCATTATAATCAAGACCTACAAAATAGCTTTCATCATACTGCAAAAATCTTTTAGTAATGATTAACCCAGGCTCTAATCGTAGATCGAGATAATCATTAATGCGCATATTACCTATCAAACCAACATTAAATCCAACGGTTTTTTCGGTTTGGATATCAGCCAGATCTTGCTTGTAATCGAAATTGAAATCGTAACTGTTAAAGCCTAAGTAATAACCCCAAGACAAGAACTGCTTATCAAAATTTTCATTGTTCTTGATGCGTTCTTTGCTAAAAAGCTGAGCATTAACTATTTGTGCTACTAAAACTAGTGTTAATAGTAGATGTAATTTTTTCATAGTACTACTTTGAAGCCAAATATATTGTTGCTACGCCAAATGTTTGAGGTATAGCTTTTGCATTAATAAACCCAATATTAGTCAAAATATTGTTAAGCGCCTCACCATGAGGAAATACTGATGCTGATTCAGACAGATATTTATAAGCGGTTTTGTCTTTTGAAAATAACTTACCAATCAATGGTAGCAGGTTTTTACTATATAGGTTATAGCCTTGCTTATAAGGTGTTTTTTGAGGTACCGAAGTCTCTAGTATAACAAATATTCCATTGGGTTTTAGAACGCGTAAGATCTCTGCCAATCCTTTTTCAAGATTTTCAAAGTTTCTAATTCCAAAACTAACTGTTATCGCATCAAAGGAATGATCATCGAAAGGTAATTGCTCAGAATCACCACATACCATTTCAATCTTGGCGTTCATGTTCTTTTTAGCGATCTTTTTCCTTCCTACTTCCAACATACCTTCGCTAATATCAAGTCCAATAATTTTTTGTGCATTTGTTTGAGCAAGTGCAATAGCGAGATCGCCTGTTCCTGTTGCTATATCTAAAATAGTTTCGGGATTGGTGGCCGCGACTAACTCAACCACCTTCTTACGCCATTTAATATCAAACCCAAAGGATATAACGCGATTAAGTCCGTCATATTCGTTAGATATTTTGTCAAACATTTGGGTGACCTGGGCTTTTTTACCCAGTGAACTTTCTTTATAGGGCTTGATTTTTTCAGTCATTAGATGATTTTTAGAAAATTCTGTGCAAAGAAATGGATTTCGGCGGCAATTCCCTAAAATGTAGGCTTATTTATGTGATTTATTGTTGTTGATTTAACGTTTATTAAAGGCTCTTAAAATTGAGAATAATACCCGTTTCTACCGAAAAAATTAAGTACGTTTGTATGATTTTTAATCACGATCCGAATGAAAATAATAATTGCTGGAGCAGGAGAGGTTGGATTTCACTTGGCAAAACTTCTGTCATACGAATCTCAAGAAATCATTCTTATTGATACCAAAAAGCAAAATCTTATTTATGCCGATAATCATTTAGATATTAAAGTTATACGCGGCGACGCCACTTCTTTAGTAAATCTAAAAGAGGCCAATGTCAGTAAATCTGACCTTGTTATAGCTGTGACATCATCGGAAACCACAAATATTACGGTTAGTGTTTTAGCCAAACAATTGGGTGCAAAACGAACTATTGCCAGGATCTCAAATACCGAATTTATTGATTCTGAATCGGAGGTAGACTTCACAAAATTTGGCATAGATGAATTGATTTCACCAGAATCTTTGGCCGCATCAGAAATTGAGTTATTGCTTAATCAATCGGCATTTAATGATACTTATGAGTTTGAAAATGGCGCATTGACCATGTTAGGCTTAAGTTTGTCAAGAACAGCCCAGTTTGTTGGTAAGACAGTTAAAGAGACTGCACAATTATTCCCTGAAATTCATTTTGTTCCTATAGCAATGCAACGCTATGCAACACAATATACCATTATCCCAAATGATGATACCATTTTCAAAGAGCACGACCAGGTAGTATTTATAACTTCGGAAGGGGGCGATGTTGAACTGTGTAAGTTATCAGGAAAGATCAACACTGGAATTAAGAGTGTTATGATCTTGGGTGGTAGTAAAATAGGGTACAAAGTAGCTAATGACCTCTCTAATGAGAAATTGAATATAAAACTCATAGAAAACAATTCTGAGAAAGCTCATGAACTTGCTGATGAACTCCCTAATGTATTAGTGATCAAAGGTGATGGCCGTAATGTTGATCTTTTAGAAGAAGAGAATATTAGTGATATGGATGCTTTCATTGCTGTTACTGGAAATTCAGAAATTAATATCATGTCATGTCTGGTGGCCAAATCCAGAGGAGTTAGAAAAACCATTGCTCTTGTTGAGAATATAGATTACTTTCAATTGTCCAATTCAGTTGGTGTGGATAACCTGATCAATAAAAAGCTATTGGCTGCCAATACCATTTTCCGTTATATTCGAAAAGGGGATGTGGTGGCCATGACCAAGTTAAATAACATGAATGCTGAACTATTGGAGATCATTGTTAAAAAGGATTCAAAAATCAATGGTTTAAAGTTAAGTAATATTGAATTGCCAAAATCAGCCATTATTGGCGGTATCATAAGAAATAATCAGGGCATAAGTGCAACACGTGAAATTAAGATTTTGGAAGGTGATCGTGTTGTAGTGTGCTGTTTACCTAATTCCATAAAAAAAATAGAAAGTCTTTTTTAAAGCATGATCATCCAACTCAATTACAAAATCATTGTACATTTTTTGGGATTACTCTTGTTGGTCAATGGTAGTTTTATGTTACTGGCTTCATTGCTAAGTTATTTTTATGATGATGGTGTGGCAATTGATATTTTTAAATCTGGAATAATTGTTCTTATAGCAGGCGTGCTTACCATGGTTTTTACCAGAAAACACAGTAAGGAAATGAATAAGCGTGAAGGCTATGTAGTTGTGGCTTTAGGCTGGCTTATAATGGCCTTGTCAGGTACTTTGCCATATCTTGTTAGCGGTAGCATTCCAAATTTTACCAATGCATTTTTTGAGACAATTTCTGGGTATACTACAACCGGCGCGACCATTCTAAATGACATAGAATCTTTACCCTATGGTATTTTGTTTTGGCGGAGTATGACACACTGGATAGGTGGCATGGGAATTATTGTTCTGGCTGTGGCTATTTTACCATTACTTGGTATTGGCGGTATGCAGTTATTTGCAGCCGAAGCTCCTGGGCCTAATGCCGATAAATTGCATCCTAGAATTACAGATACAGCGAAACGTTTATGGCTCATTTATGTAGGTTATACTGCAGCTGAGACCTTATTGTTATCTGTGGCTGGTATGTCCTTTTTCGATGCCATTAATCATGCCATGTGTACGCTTTCAACAGGAGGCTTCTCCACCAAAAATGAGAGTCTGGCGCATTGGAATGCAACGCCATCCATTCAATATATCGTTATGATATTCATGTTCTTGGCGGGGACAAATTTTGTACTGAGTTACTTTGCCTTTAAAGGCAAGGTGCAAAAAATTATAAACGATGAAGAATTCAAACTCTATTTTAAGTTTATAGCCATTTTTACCATTATTGTGGCGCTTAATATTTACTTCTGGGGTGATAATTCGGCAACAACAGTTGTTCATCCCATGGTCTTCGGACCGGTTGAAAGTGCTTTTAGACATGCCTTATTTCAAGTATTGGCTATAGTGACTACCACAGGATTCGTTACTGCTGATTTCACAGTCTGGTCGCCATTATTACTGGTATTTTTCTTTGGCCTCATGTTTTTAGGAGGCTCGGCTGGAAGTACTTCGGGAGGCGTGAAGGTAGTTCGGCATTTAATATTAATTCGCAATGGATTTTTGGAGTTTAAACGCACGCTACATCCAAACGCCATTTTACCTGTTCGATATAATAAAAAATCGGTCGACCAAAAGATCGTATTTAACATTTTGGCATTCTTTATGTTATATATGTTGTCGTTTATTATAGGCGCCCTTGGCTTTTCAATATTAGGTTTAGATTTTGAATCTGCTATAGGTGTAGCTGCTTCGAGTCTAGGTAATGTGGGCCCAGCACTAGGCGATTTCTCTCCTATAGATAATTTTTATGCCATGCCAACTTTAGGTAAATGGTGGTGTACGTTTCTCATGCTTTTGGGACGATTGGAGTTGTTTACGGTTTTGATATTATTTACACCATTTTTCTGGAAAAACAGCTAATAGTTACTCAATTTTAAAAATATTTTTTAAAAAAGTGCAAATTCCCGGACTATTAGTATTTATAATATTTCCCGTGATTTTTTGGCTGTATTGTACGCTATACTTGCGATACAAGGTGTAACAAAAAATATTTTTAAACGTCATATATACAAAATCAATCAAAAAATATAGAATTATGAAAACACTAGTATTACGAAAAGAAATAGAACCGTTACCCAAGCAATTAAATGAATCTTTTGTAACGGAATATGAAGGATTTTTAAACTCAAACTATAAGCGCATAGCTAAAGCAAACTTCTTTCATTCAAAGCCTGGATCAATATTTAATACAAGGCAGCGCCTAAAGAGCAACCTGTACACTTACTCTTCAAGTATTGATGCCATATTAAAACTTACAATTTTTGGTATTGTATTAACCGCAATAATCTAAAATTGTTAAGCGACATCTAACTGATGTTTTGAGCTTACACTCACAACAACTTTTAAAATAACAATGCAACCAATAATAGGGTTGCGAGGGAGTGTTTACCAAATTATTAAAAACTTAAAGTCACAAATTATGAGCTATGGAACCGTTGGATTTATGAATGCTGTTTTGATGAACAATAGAAAATTGTTGTCACAGCGAGAACGACTGAAGACCACTTTAGGCGGATTTACACCTGAAATTCAAGAATATGATTTTCCTGAGTCTACCCCACAGATTTTAAGAGAAATTAGGTGGCGACTCCGTGAAGAAAATACTAAAAGAGAACGACGAATTATGATTGTATTCTCATTGGTGATGTTAGTGCTAATATTAGGATTAGTCTATCTCAACACCAATTACAATCAAATTCTGGAACTCTTCTAAAAATATAGTAGTTAGTGTGAATTAGTTAATAAGGCTTTAAGGCAGGTTAGGATCTGAATTAGAGCCTTATTTAATGCAGTGTTTCTTTGATACGCTTTATGGCTTCTATTAGCTGTGCCTCTGAAGCTGCATATGAGATGCGAATGCAATTTGGATTACCAAATGCATCACCAGTAACTGTGGCCACATTAGCTTGTTCTAATAGAAACATAGAAAAATCTGTAGCATTATTGATAGGTTTCCCATGAAGTGTTTTTCCAAAGTAAAATGATATATCTGGAAATACATAAAATGCGCCTTCTGGTTCATTCAATTGAAAACCATTTATCTCACCCAAAAGTGACAGTACAAGATCACGACGGTCTTTAAACTCATCTACCATATATTTTACCTTTGATGGATCGGCTTCCATGGCAGTTATAACTGCTCGTTGTGCTATACAATTTGCACCACTTGTGATTTGACCTTGCATTTTATTGCAGGCTCTGGCTATCCAATTGGGAGCGCCTATGAATCCTATTCGCCATCCGGTCATTGCAAACGCCTTCGAAACACCATTGACTGTTACGGTTCGATCATACATATCATCAAACTGCGCCATACTACTATGTCCTCCAACAAAATTAATGTGCTCATAGATCTCATCAGATACTACTATAATGTTAGGATATTTTTGAAGCACATCAGCTAATGCTCGAAGTTCAGCTTTGCTGTACACAGAACCACTAGGATTACAAGGAGAACTAAACCAAAGCATTCTAGTTTTTGGTGTTATAGCAGCCTCCAACTGCGTTGGCGTCATTTTAAAATCGGTTTCAATTGTAGTTTTAACCTCAACAGGAACACCTTCTGCTAATTTTACTATCTCAGCGTAGCTCACCCAATACGGACAAGGTAAGATGACTTCATCTCCCTTATTTAAAATGACCATTGCTACATTGGCAAGTGACTGTTTAGCACCTGTCGAAACTACGATCTGTTGTAGATCATAGTCGAGATCGTTATCACGCTTAAATTTTTTGATTATGGCTTCTTTAAGCTCGACATAGCCATCTACTGGTGTATAGGAATTATAATTATCGTTTATGGCTTGAATAGCAGCTTCCTTGATAAAATCGGGAGTATTAAAATCGGGTTCGCCCAAACTCAAACCAATCACATCAATGCCCTGTGATCTTAATTCTCTGGCTTTGGCAGCCATAGCCAGCGTTTGTGAGGTAGAAAGACTGTTTATTCTATCAGATAACTGATTCATGAACTAACTAAACTTGGAGTGAAGGTTTCATACCCATCTCTCTTAGATGTTTAAAATGGGCAATTATGGCCTTTCGGGTCGTTTTATATTCGTTGTAAGGCAAATTGAACTCCTTAGCCGTATTTTTCACAATTTTGGAAATTTTAGAGTAATGCACATGACTTATATGCGGAAAAATATGGTGCTCAACTTGATGATTCAATCCACCTGTAAACCAATTCACAATTTTATTATTTGTTGCAAAGTTTACAGTTGTACGCAACTGGTGAATGGCCCAAGTGTTTTTCATTGTACCAC
>CAYZKX010000034.1:0-13642 GCA_964479055.1 uncultured Flavobacteriaceae bacterium | reverse complement strand
ACCTAGGATAGCACAGTTTACAGCAATCAATGGCAGAAATATTCCTAATGAATTGTACAATGCTGGCGAGAATTTCTCAACAATGATCTCCACCAATTGCACCATTGTTGCAATGGTAGCAATAAACATGATAAATGAGAGAAAGCTCAAATCGTAGCTAGCAAACTCAGGTCCTAACCAGGCTAAAGCACCTTCCTGTAAAATAAACTGATCCAGTAACCAGTTTAGTGGTACCGTTATAGCCAGTACAAAAATCACCGCTGCTCCTAATCCTACGGCAGTGGATACCTTTTTAGATACAGCGAGGTACGAGCACATTCCTAGGAATGTGGCAAATACCATGTTATCTATGAAAATTGATTTAAAAAATAATTCTATATGTTCCATAGTCTATATCTTAATGATCTTCAATTAATGCTCTATTTCTACTGCGTTGCACCCAAATAATAATGCCTACAACAATCAACGCCATTGGTGCTAATAACATGAATCCGTTATTTTCATAACCAATGGAATACAATCCTGTCTTCTCAATAGGATCACCCAAAACAGGATATCCTAGTAATGTTCCAGATCCTAGCAATTCTCTAAAGAATCCCACTATGATCAATATAATGCCATAACCAAGGGCATTACCTATACCGTCTAAAAAGGAGCGCCATACACCGTTACCTAAAGCAAAGGCCTCGAAACGTCCCATGATAATACAGTTGGTAATGATCAACCCAATAAAAGCACCTAGTTCTTTACTCAATTGATACGAGAACGCTTTTAGCACCTGATCAACAATGATCACTAAGGCAGCTACCACAGTAAGTTGTACAATAATTCTAATTTTTGACGGAATGATATTTCTTATTAATGAAATCACCACGTTTCCAGCACCCATCACAAACAAAACCGAAATGGTCATTACAATGGAGGCTTTTAATTGTGCTGTGATCGCGAGAGCCGAACATATTCCTAATACCTGAATGGTAATCGGGTTGTCGTCTGCTAAAGGATCAAGTATTAACTTACTATCTTTTCTTGATAATAGTCCCATAGTTATTCGTTTTCTAAATTGTCAAAAAATGGTAAATACAACCGTAGATCCGATCTGATCATTGCACTTACACCATCACCTGTAATTGTTGCTCCTGCAATGGCATCAACGGTATTATCCGTTTTGTCATTGTTTAAAGGATCAGCATTACTTTTTGATATGTTGATTCCAACAAAATTACCAGAAGCATCTTTTAAGTGCTCTCCAATAAAATCGTCCATAAAGAAGCGTTCTTTGATATTTGCACCTAAACCGGCTGTTTCTGCTTGATGATCAAAATAAGCACCTTGAACCACCATATCTTTATCCATAGCTATATAGGCCCAAACAGCATCCCAAAGGCCTTTACCACGTATAGGAGCAATGTAATAGGTTTTCCCATCTTTCTCTCCAATAAACAGCGGTAAGCGTCGGTCATATCCATCTTCTTTGGCCAATGATTTTTCCTTCTTTACATCAATAAGGTAAGCCTCATTATCCTCAACCACCTCACCATTCTGGATATAGACTTGTTTGGTTATGTATTGGCTAAAAATATCTCCTACCTTTTCGTCTGAAATGAAAATGGCACTATTGCCTTCATTTTCATTAACTCCCATGGCATAGAGAATATTTTGTTGTTTTTCGATGCGCTTATTCTCATCAATTGTAGGTTTTAATGAAGACGCTACAAATGCTAACAACGATCCCACCACTATTACCATACCTATGGCAAAAATTATGGTGTATAAATTTTTATCTGTTTTCTTTTCCATCTTAAGCGGTTTTGGCTTTTAATCGCTTCATACGACGTTTAACATTTCCTTGAACAACATAATGATCAATTGTTGGTGCAAATACGTTCATGAGTAATATCGCCAACATCACACCTTCTGGATACGCTGGGTTAAATACGCGAATCAGGATAGAAATAAATCCAATTAAGAATCCGTAAATCCATTTTCCTCTATTGGTTTGTGAAGCAGTTACAGGATCGGTAGCCATATATACAACACCAAAGGCAAAACCACCTATAATTAGATGTTGCCACCATTCTGTACTCATTAGCGTAAAGAACTTACTACTCTCTCCAATCCAACCAGAGTCGACTACAAAATTGAATATTAAGCCCATTACTATGGCACCAACAACCGATGATAGCATGATTCTCCAACTTCCAATTTTTGTGAATATCAAGAACAAACCACCTAATAAAATGAGCATGGTAGAGGTCTCACCTACTGAGCCAGGTATTATTCCATAAAACATATCCAACCAGGTATAACCTAGATCACCTCCTTGGGCATACGCTCCTAGAATAGTCTCACCTGAAATGGCATCTGGAGTACCTGCACGCTCTACAGCGCCATGCACCCAAACCTTATCACCCGACATCCATGTTGGATAAGCAAAGAATAGAAATGCTCTAATAGTCAAAGCGGGATTCAATATGTTCATTCCGGTACCTCCAAACACTTCCTTACCAATGACTACACCAAAAGCAACGGCTACGGCTAGCATCCAAAGTGGAATATCAACAGGAACAATAAGTGGTACTAGCATTCCCGTAACTAGATATCCTTCTTCAACTTCATGACCTTTAATCACCGCAAAAACAAATTCTATCGCGAGACCAACACCATATGAAACTACGACTAGTGGCAGTATCATCCAAAGTCCAACCACAAGATTATCCCATGACCAGAAGATCTCACTGAAGAAACCTGTTGTTCTTTCTATATCGCCAAGGGCCAAGTGATGTTGATACCCTGCATTGAACATTCCAAATATTAAGCAAGGAATCAAGGCCATGATAACAGTATTCATGGTACGCTTTAGATCGTCGGCTGCTTTTATATGTGTCCCACCATGAGTGGTTTCGTTGGGCATATATAAAAAGGTGAAAATGGCATTAAAAGCAGGAAGCCATTTCTTATCCTTATTCTTTTCTTTGAAATTATGTAAGTTCGTTTTTAAACCCATTATCCTATCTCTTTAATCATTAAGTCTAAACCTTCTCTTATAATTTGTTGATGTGGTTGTTTAGACACACAAATAAACTCCGTTAAGGCAAAATCTTCAGGAGCAACTTCGTACATTCCTAAGGCTTCCATTTCATCAAGATCCTTATACATACAAGCTTTCAAGATCTGTAAAGGGTAAATGTCCAATGGAAATACCTCTTCGTAATTTCCAGTTAATACAAATGCACGATGTTCGCCATTTGTATTGGTATTTAGATCATACGATTTCTTAGGTTGCATCCAAGAGAATGTCAATGCTCTAGATGTTGAAACTTTATTAAAAATTGGCTTGTTCCAACCAAAAAAGTCATAATCATTACCCTCAGGGATAACCGTTAGTGTATTGCTATAATAATCCAGATGACCATCAGGCTTCACTTGTTTACCGGTTAGTACGTTACCTGAAATAATTCTCACGTTGGCGTCTTTTTCAATACCTTGATCGTAGATCATGGTGGCTACTTCACTGCCAATCTTAGTTCTTAAATAACGTGGTTTTTCAATTGAAGAACCTACCATAGCCACAATACGCTCGGCATTGAAACGTCCAGTTAATAGAAGTTCACCAATTACTACAAGATCTTGTGCACTGACCGTCCAAACGATCTCACCTTTGTTTACAGGATCGATCTTGTTGATCATGGTACCAACATTTCCTGAAGGATGCGGACCTGATAGTTGATGCAATGTAATTCCAGTGATTTCAGAAAAAACTGAAGTTCCATTTTTAGAAACACCAACATGAATCTCGCCTTCAGTCAAATTTGACAAAGCCGCAATGGCAGCCTGGATCTCAGCTTTCTTTCCTTCCAGAACAAAATCCAAATCAGCAGCCAATGGTGCTGTGGCATAACCTGAAATAAAAATAGCCTTGGGTGACTTATCAGGGTGAGCAATAACGTCGTATGGACGTTGTTTAATAAAAGGCCAACATCCCGTAGCGAGCAAATGCGCTTTAGTTTCTTTAGCATCAGTACCACTAAACGTCTCATGCATGACATAAGATTGTTCAGGATCGGCCTGAATTTTAATTGCATCAATGCGTCGCTTAGGACCACGTTGTACTTCAATAATTTCACCCGAAACAGGTGAAGCAAATTTGATGTCTTCATTAGATTTATCGAAAAAGACCGGCTCACCCGCTTTTACACGAGAACCTTCTTTAGCAATAAGTTTAGGAATAACACCATGAAAATCTTCAGGTCTAATAGTGTAATATTTACTAACAATAGCATTAGATAATGCTCTTTCGGCGTTGCCTTTTAGTTTAATATCTAGACCTTTTTTAATCTTTATGTCGTTTGACATCGGTATATAGTGAATTAGTTGTCTAAAAATCCGTGCAAATTTACGAATTATTAATACAGTTTTCATAATAATTAAGTTATTAATTTAATGGGTGCAATTGCTTCAAATTTTTAGGTATAAAATTTGATTATCTTTACCCCAAAGTGCTATGTAATGCCATCTAAAATCTATTTTTTTCTACTTTGCTTCTGTTACAGTATTGGTGTGGTTTCACAAATAGACTATGAAGTACCGCCGCCCGATTATATCAAAACCATCACATTTAGAAGTAATACCAATGAGAGTCAATTGCCCATTTTAGAACTTAATGACCTCTTGACCTTGGAATTTGATGTACTGAATTCTAATGAAGATGATTTTTACTACGTTATTGAACATTATGATTTTGATTGGAAGCCATCACGATTGGTAAAAACCGAATTTCTTCAGGGCTTTGATAATTTAAGAATTATCAATTATCAAAATTCCTTTAACACCTATCAACGCTATAGTCATTACACCTTAAATATTCCCAATCAACAAACACGGCTAAAGGTTTCTGGAAATTACATGTTAAAGATCTACAATGAATATGACGAACTCATGTTCAGCCGTAAATTCATGGTTTACGAAAACCTTGCTAGTGTAGGCATGATCATAAGGCGATCTCGAGACGTAAAGTATATCGCACAAAAACAAACAGTTGACATGCGTATTACATCACCAACTTTGCAATTTGATAATCCTGATCAAACAACCAATACGGTTATTATTCAAAATAACAATCTTAATACTGCCATTTATGGTGTTAAGCCACAATATACATTAGGGCGCGAACTTATTTATAAGTACACCAATGAAACAGCCTTTTGGGGTGGCAATGAATATTTATATTTTGAAAACAAGGATGTTCGAGGCGCTAATGTAGGTATACAGTTTATTGATCTTCAAGAGATATATCACAGTTATCTGTTTACCGATATTATTCGTGCAGATCGACCATATACCTATAATCCTGACATCAACGGTAATTTTGTGATTACAGCCTTGAATGTCGAAGATCCCAGTATCGAAGCCGATTATACACAAGTGCATTTTTCTTTACAACATCCCGAAACCTTTGATAAGCGCATTTACATCTATGGCAATTACAATAATTATTCCCTCTCCGAAATGAACAGGATGTACTATAATCCGGATTCCGGTTTCTACGAAGGTACATTACTTTTAAAGCAAGGATTTTACAATTATAAATACGTCACCTTAGATAACAATAATATCATGGATGAAGGTGCCATAAGTGGTAATTATGACTTCACTGAAAACAATTACAAGGCGCTGGTATATTATCGTCCACTTGGTGGGCGTTATGACAGGATTGTTGGTTTTGGTGAGACTTCATCGATAAATATCACAAATTAATCTTATTTATAATTGTAATTCGATTTGTTTTTCATAATTTCGAACATCCTCTACTACCAGAATTTATTATTAATGCTATTAATTAACGGTTAAGCTATTCATTTATAATGGTACAACAAGTAACCAAGGGAATTAAAATTTCGGTAGAAACAAACTTCGAGGGGACCTTCTATAAAAACTATAAAGTGCATTTTGCCTTTGGCTACAAAGTGACCATTGAAAATCAAGGAAAAGATGCTGTTCAACTCAATTCAAGACACTGGAAAATCTTAGATGCCTTGAATAATATAGAAGTTGTTGATGGCGAAGGTGTCATTGGGAAAAAACCAGTCCTAAAACCTGGAGAATCGCATACATACAATTCTGGCTGCTTACTGACTTCACCATTTGGTGCTATGAAAGGGCATTACAACATGGTTAATTTTGCTTCGACTAAGAAATTTAAGGTAGTGATCCCTACTTTTAAATTATATGCACCTTTCGCACTTAACTGATTCATTCATCCTCCAAAAGATCAAATCTGTAAGTTCTATCTTTCTGTTCTACATGAAAGAATAAACAATTGGAATAATGTACAAATGTATAGTTGTGGTGGTATTTGAATGAATCATCCTCAACAATGTACAATCGGTCACAATCAATAATGCCATAAGGTGAAATTCGCCTAAACCTATAAACAGACGATTCGGGAGTATTGTACAGTTCAAACCAGGCACCTGCAGCTATACCATCAAGCCATTGGGCATGGTCTGATATCTTATCATTATGAAGTGGTTCTAAAGTGCCCTTGAATGAAGGCTGGTGAGTCTTCAAAGTATCTAAAAAATATTTAAAATTGTCCTTCCAGGCTTTGGAGGTATACGCACTTATCATACCTTCTTCGGTAACCTCATAGACATGATTTTCAGTATCGGCTTTAATCACATTACCATAAGTACTTGGTGTGAAGTTATATGATCTTATCAAGCTGTTTCTAATAGCATCTTCAGTGACAGAAGCGATCAATGCATCGGTTACAAATCGGGCACAATTACAGGCCTCTTTTATAAAGGCGGCATATCGAATAAACCCGCGTTGTTGCATTTTCGTTATATGCGCTCTTGCCTTATCGTAGTCGATAGCTTGGCATACCGAGGCAATTAACTTTCCTTCACCATGTGTGAGTTTAGGGTTAGTACTTAAAAACTCCAGGATCTCTTTCAGGTTATTAATTTTGTCATTTTGTATATCTGCTTGTAAAGAAAAATCGAGTTCATGATCGGTGTCTTTTCCTCTAACCCGGCCATTGGGGATCGCCGTGATATATCGACCAAAATCGTGATACTCTAGTAAGCCTGTTCTTTTTTCGATTAACACCAAAGCCGCATGCCCGGCGCGAACATAATTTTTCTTACCTATTCCAATGTATCGCATATATGGTGAATACCATTCATCAGCCACGGTAACAATCGTTTCCGGGTAGGCCAAAACCAACATGATACCTGTATTATTCTTCAACTATATTCAGTAAATTTAACGTAGTTGACACCTGTTGTGGATCGAGATGATTAAATGTCATTTTAACTTGAGATTCTCGTTTTACTACTTGCGTGATACTTGTTGTTTTAACAAATAGACGATCCATAATAACACCATATTCCAAATTATTAGCACCTGCAGTTTTATGGAATTGAAGAATGGATTTCTCATCCAATTCATTATCATTTATAAAATCAAAGAACCATTGATGACGCTCTTTCTTCATGGCATCAGAATAAAGCGATGAAGACGACCAAATGGTAGGCTTTGAGCCTAATACTTGATAGTGCTTTGTTGAACCATCCCAAACTAATTGAGACAATTTCAAGGTGGTAGAATGGTCTACAATAACCAAAGTAAAAGGTTCAACACCTTCCAAATCCAATTCTTGGATTGCCTTTTGCAAGTTAGGTGTATCAAGGAGTTGTTTGACAATAACACCGCGACTCATTCTATAATTTTCTTCCCGTTCGTGGTAGGTAAAACCACCATTCAAAACACATAATGTTCGCCCATGTGCACTGGAACCAATCCAAGTTCCTCCAGCTCTTTCATCTTTAGGAAACAAAGCGTTAACGGTATTCAAAGCATATTCTTGTGGCGGAATGGTCATTCTATTAGGTGCCTCATCTCTATTGGATGTTAAAACAAAATTATTTTTGCTGAGCGGTATAAAAGTTACTGTACACATTCTAGAAATAGTCTTCTATTGGGTCGACAACTTACAAAATTAATTGACATCAAAACAGTTTTTTTAAGTCGGACTCACCACTATAAAATCTTCAAAAAAGTAGTACCTTTGTGCTTCAAAAAAATAATCACAAACAACTAAAATTAAGTCATGGGAAAGGGATTTTTTAATGTTCCAATTGCAGTAAACGAACCCGTAATGGGGTACGCTCCGGGAAGTCCGGAACGAGAAGCCGTTTTAAAGGCATATCAAGAGCTGTTCAACGCTCAAACTGAAGTTCCACTTTATATAAATGGAAAAGACGTAAAGACTGGCAATACCAGAACCATGTCTCCACCTCATGATCACCAACATCTAGTTGGCACTTATCATTTGGCTGAGAAATCACATGTTGAAGAGGCTATTGCAACAGCTTTGGAAGCGCGTAAATCATGGTCACAGATGCCATGGGAACAACGCGCAGGAATATTTTTAAGAGCGGCGGAATTAATTGCAGGGCCATATCGCGCAAAGATCAATGCTGCAACTATGATCGCGCAATCCAAAACGGTCCATCAAGCTGAAATTGATTCTGCTTGCGAGTTGATCGACTTTTTGCGTTTCAACGTTCAATTCATGACTGACATTTATCATGAACAACCTGAAAGCACATCTGATGCTTGGAACCGTATCGAATACAGACCACTTGAAGGGTTTACATATGCCGTCACACCATTTAATTTTACAGCGATTGCGGGTAATCTACCCTCATGTATGGCCTTAATGGGTAATGTAGTGATATGGAAACCGAGTGACAGCCAAGTATTCTCAGCAAAGATCATTATGGATGTTTTTAAAGAAGCAGGCGTTCCTGATGGGGTGATCAATGTTGTTTTTGGTGATCCTGTAATGATCACCGATACCATTTTGGATCATCCTGAATTTTCTGGTCTTCATTTCACAGGATCCACATTTATTTTTAAAGAACTCTGGAAGAAGATTGGCAATAATATACATAACTATAAAACTTATCCGCGCATTGTAGGTGAAACAGGTGGTAAGGATTTTATTATTGCGCATCCATCGGCAAATGCCAAGCAAGTAGCAACTGCAATTTCGCGTGGAGCCTTTGAGTTTCAAGGGCAAAAATGTAGTGCTGCGTCGAGAGCTTATATACCTCACAGTCTATGGAATGATGTCAAACAATTTGTAATAGATGATATCAACTCGTTTAAAATGGGATCTCCTGAAGACCTTAGTAATTTTGTTACTGCAGTTATTCACGAAGGTTCATTTGACAAATTAGCAAAGTATATCGATCAGGCTAAAGCGGATAGTGATGCCGAGATCATTGTAGGTGGTAATTACGACAAGTCTAAAGGTTATTTTATAGAACCTACGGTAATAGTAACTACCGATCCAAAATACACGACCATGTGTACGGAACTTTTTGGTCCAGTAATTACAATCTACGTTTATGATGACAACGCTTATTCTGCAACCTTGAAATTGGTTGATGAAACCAGTGAATATGCATTGACGGGGGCTATTTTTTCTACCGATCGTTACGCCGCCGCAGAAGCAACTAAGGTATTAGAAAACAGTGCAGGTAATTTTTACATTAATGATAAACCTACTGGAGCAGTTGTTGGGCAACAACCGTTTGGAGGTGCTCGTGCTTCAGGTACTAACGACAAAGCAGGAAGTGCACAAAACTTGTTGCGTTGGGTATCACCTAGAATGATCAAAGAAACTTTTGTGAGTCCTGAGAATTACAGATATCCTTTTTTGGGAGAATAACACTTTTTTAAATCCTTATAATTAAACCCTTAGGTCAATGATCTAAGGGTTTTTTGTGCTACTTCCATGTGATTTTCTTTGTATATTTAAGTGCAATTAAGTTAATCCTTTATGAAAAAATTTCTACTCCTAACACTATTATTTCCCATATCCATTCTTGCACAAGATTTGTTCTCGTCGCTTGACAAAAGTGAAATGACGACTTCAATATTATATGATAGAGCATTTAAATTTGCTGATCTGACCGATCACTCTAAGAAAATAAATGCCACGTACTTTATTCAAGCCTTTTCTGAATTGGCTCAAGCAGATTACGGCAATTACTTTTCACAAGACACTAATTTTGAAAATGCGAAATCACTAAGTCTCAAAAATAATATTGTACCTCTTGGTATAATACATAGTGAATTTGATGTCATTAAAGCTGGTCTCTATGAAGAAGGAATTTTAACATTAGGAGCAAATAACGAGCTCATTAATACAATAAACAACATTGATCTATTTGAATCCATATCCAGAACTTTTGCTACTCCATTGGTTCAAAAACACAATGGGTTGAATACTACCTTTGTTCTCATAAAGGAATTCCTATTCAATTCCACGAACGAGCAATTCATCAAAATAAGTGCAGATTTCAATAATGGCATGGGATATCAGCCAATCAATATCGACCAAAGCGTAACTGTAAATTACACAACGCCAGGAGAAAAACGCATTGATTTTAAAATATACTTGAGCAATGGCGAAATCGTTCAGAACAGTGCCTATATTAACATTGTTCCTTCAGTTGAAGACCTCAACCAAAGAGCACCTGGTGACGAAGGCCCTATTACTGATATTTTTGCAACCATCCCATACCAAGGTGAAGGTGAGTCTATAGCGCACATTGGTAAAGGACTATACAAAATCTATTTTGACAATGTTGATGGTGTTTTTGATAAGCCCATCATATTTGTTGATGGCTTTGATCCAGGAAATGGACGAGATATTCCTTTAATGTATGATTTACTCAACTTTGGTGATCCCGAACAAAATTTGGCCGAATTAGTAAGAGATGAAGGATTTGATTTGGTGGTTTTAGACTTTCCAACTCATGTTAGTACGAGTGATGGCACTACAGTTTTAGATGGTGGTGCCGATTTTATTCAAAGAAACGCCTTTGTTTTTATAGAACTCATGAATACTTTGAATGGCCTGAAAGTTGGTGATGAAGAAAATGTTGTCATAGGTCCTAGTATGGGTGGCTTGATCTCGAGATACGGATTGCGTTATATGGAACAAAATGCCATGGATCATGAAACAAGGTTGTACATGTCTTTTGACTCGCCACATTTAGGAGCGAACGTTCCAATAGGCCTGCAATATTTATTTAATTATATGGTATATGGCGCACCTGGAATAACAGCAGCTCAACCACTTGTAGACGGACTGCTTAATAGTGCTGCGGCCAAACAAATGTTGGTTGATCATTATTTGGGTCATGTTGATGGAGGCGGTATTGAACAAGATCCAACAAAGACCTTACCAGTTGGTGCCCCTAATTTTAGAGACGCCTTTCAAACCGAAATCGATGCCATGGGATTTCCTCAAAACACTCGAAATGTAGCAGTAATTAATGGTGCCGGAGATGGAACAGCCGATCTTACGGGATCGCCTGGCATGATTTTATTGGACGATAACTTTGCGACCTCTGGCACAACCAGTGCCGATATCACTCTTAGGTTCACACCTGATGTGTCACAATCGGCTGTTGTTGCAGACTTTGTTGGATTTTTATTTGCCGTACCAATATTGTTTTTTGATGCCACCGCAGATTCGCCATCGTACTCTAGTGGATTAGATAGTGCCCCAGGAGGATTATTTGAAATTAGCGATCTCAATGAAGGTGGTGACCCTTTAATAACCGATTTTGTAAATGCATTGACTTTACAGGTTTTCGATTTTATACCTTCTGTGAGTGGCTTGGCCTTAGAAACAGATAATGGAGAAATTAACTGGACCCATGACATCGACATAGGCGAAGGCGATCCACCAAGTAGCTCTCCTGATAATACAATTAATACAACACCTTTTGTCAATTGGTATATTCCAGATATCAATGAACCTCATGTGGAAATCACAGATGGTAATGTGGTATTTGCCTTAGCCGAAATAATGCCTGAGACTTTAGATAACGA
Organism: uncultured Flavobacteriaceae bacterium; assembly: GCA_964479055.1. GTDB lineage: Bacteria > Bacteroidota > Bacteroidia > Flavobacteriales > Flavobacteriaceae > CAYZKX01. The sequence continues at coordinate 1,720 of CAYZKX010000034.1, read as the reverse complement.
CAGTTTTGAATATCACGAATTGAGGTTAGAACGAAATCCAATTCAAAATGAAATCATACTACTAAGTACTCAAAATATCGAAAATGCGACAATTAATATTATTGATATTACTGGAAAACAAATACTAAACATCAATAGTATCAATTTAAATGCGCGTACAACGATTCCAATCGATTTTAGTTCTGGATTATACCTACTCGAGATCCGTTCTGATTCAAGAACATTTAGAACTAAAATCATTAAAAGATAGAATCAAATAAAAAAATAAGATTAGAGCAAGAAAGCGCAATGTGAACCACTGTTAGGGTTTATACTTTAAAGGAATATGCACTACTTTTTTAGTTTCAAAAAAAGGTTCAGAAAAATAGGTGCTTAATTGAAAAGTTTTGGCCTTTGGAAATAAGGAAAGTTCTTCTTTTAGCTCACCTCCTTTTAAGTACAAAATCCCGTTTTTAAGATCGTGATTGCTTTTTTTACTCACCTTGTTTTTTACCCAGCCAACAAATGTAGGCATATAAGTTACTGCTCTACTTACAATAAAGTCAACACGCATGTCCAATGCTTCTGCTCTGGAGTGCATAGTACCTACATTGGTCAATCCAATAGCATCAGAAACGGCATTGATCACCTTTAACTTCTTTCCTATACTATCAACCAAATAGAACTGACACTGTGGAAACATAATGGCGAGTGGAATACCTGGAAAACCTCCACCAGTACCTACATCTAATATTTGACAGCCTTCTTTGAATGGCTGAACCTTTGCGATGCCCAATGAATGCAGGACATGTCGCAAATAAAGTTCATCAATATCCTTGCGAGATATGACATTGATTTTTGAGTTCCAATCACTGTATAAATGCTGTAACTGCGCGAATTGATCTTGTTGATGATCAGTGAGTTCGGGAAAGTATTTTAATAGAAGCTCCAATAGATGATTGCCTTTCAACAAAAGTATACAAATTTATGTGTATAATATTTTCAAATAAAAACAGGGCTCAGCACAATAATTTATATATTTGGCACTTATATTAAGATTAATAGTTATTTGTGATTTGTTATGGCCGAACAGACCTTAAAATTCTCTAGAGAAGATTCTGCGAAATTCTTCAGAACACTTAACAAACGTGTAAACGATTACTTTAAAGATAATAATATTGACCGCACTGGAAATTGGAAGCTTTGGTTAAAGACGGTAATCTTGTTTTGCATTTATTTGACCCCATATTTTTTATTTTTGACATTGGAGTTACCTACCTCGGTCCAACTACTATTGACTATCGTTATGGGTGTTGGTATGGCTGGAATAGGAATGAATGTTATGCATGATGGTAATCATGGATCATATTCTAATAAAACCTGGGTCAATAAAATAATGGGTGGCACTATGTATTTCTTGTCAGGCAATGTATACAATTGGCAAGTACAACATAATGTTTTACATCATACGTATACCAATATTCACGGTCATGATGAAGATCTCGAAGCAGGCCGTATATTACGATTTTCTAAACATGCTAAATGGCATTGGCACCATAAATTTCAACATTATTATTCAATACTCCTATACGGACTGTTAACTATCAACTGGGCAATAACGTCTGATTTTAAACAAATGTACCGCTATACAAAACAAAAATTGTCATACGGTAAGTTTCCTAATCCTGTATGGAATTGGAGTAGACTCGTAATATTTAAAATTCTTTATGTCCTTGTTTGG
>CAYZKX010000033.1:0-13762 GCA_964479055.1 uncultured Flavobacteriaceae bacterium | reverse complement strand
TTAATAACATTTCTGCGTTTTAATTCTTCAATGAATTTGCTCATGGGTGCTTAGCTTTGCTCAAATATAACTCAAATTAGTAATTGTATCAATTAATGTCTTTTAATCCTAGTTTGAGATTTCGGCACCAATCTCAATTATTTTTTCAATGACATCATCAAAATCTGCATTGTTACACCTGTGACTAGAAATTGCAAATCGTATGCAATACAAACCATTCAAAGTAGTATAACCAGGTAGTGCAATGGCACGTTCTTCCAGTTGCAATTTGATCTCTTTATTCAACGCATTGAGTTGGTCATTGGTCATGTTGCCAGGATTATATCTAAAACATACAATATCCATGCCTACAGGAGCTACCATTTCTAAACTCTCATGACTATTTACCAATTGCTCCACATAATATGCTTGATCTACATTCCTGCTAATCATTCTACCAAACCGCTTACTGCCATGCTCTTTCAATGACATCCACACTTTAAGTGCTCTAAATCGACGTGACAATTGTAGGCCGTACTCACTAAACCAATTCTCACCACTACCAATACCACGTGCATTTTTCTCTAAATATTCAGGAATTAATGAGAATGTTTTTTTATGATTTACACTGTCCTTGATAATGACACATCCAGCTTCAAATGGCATATGTAACCATTTGTGCAAATCCAGTGCGACCGAATCGGCGCGCTCAATACCTTTTAACTGAGGCTTTACTTTAGGCGAAAGCATTGCTATGGCTCCAATGGCACCATCCACATGAAACCATAAACCTTCTTCCTCGCAAATTTCAGCCAGACCTTCAAGATAGTCCACAGCTCCAGTGTTTACAGTTCCTGATGTGCCAATAACACATACAGGTTGTAACCCATTAGCACGATCTTCTCGAATTTGATTTTTTAAGGCATCGAGATCAATTGTGAAATCATCGTGAACTTTAATTTTTTTCAGGCCTTTCGTGCCAAGGCCCAGGAGCTCTACAGCCTTGGTATTGCAACTATGGATCTCTGTAGAAGCATAAAATACCAAATTATTGGCTTTCAACCCTTCACTTCTAATATCATATCCAGCCTTTACATTTCGTGCTACTGCTAGAGCCGTATAGTTGGCCATAGATCCACCACTAACTAAAAGTCCACTGGATGACTGTGGGAATTCAATGATCTCCTTGATCCAGTTGACCACCTGTTCTTCAACTTTATGGCCAGAATGGTTTCCGCCACCTAAATTTGGATTTAGAACTGCGGTCCAAAAATCTCCCATAACACCTGAAATTGTACCATTGCCCATATACCATGCCCAAAAGCGAGGATGAATATTACCCATGATATAAGGTGCTACATTAGATTGGAGCTCATCATAAACCTGTTCTGGGGAACTTGGTTCTAAGGGTAGCTCGGTACGGAATTTATCTATAACTTCATTAGGCATTTGTTGCCATATTTTACGATCCCGAACATTTTGAATAAAATCAAAGGCATCATCTACCATTTTGTGCATGAGCGCTTTGGACTGTTCCCAATCCTTGGGGTCTAAAGTTTCAAAAGTATCTTGAGTTTTCATATTAAATTTGAATTAAGAATCTTCAATGCGATTATCATCAAATGCCGATGGCAAAAGTTTAGGTATAAATTTTATTACCAATGGTAATAATAAAGCACCACCGGGCAACATAAATATAGCCAAGCTTGGAATGGTCTTAAAAATATCCAGTAGTTGCTTTTGAAGCTGATTTTGTTCGTCTCTATCCAGATCGCGCACAGTGGACTGGCTAATTAGTTTCATGAGTTCTTTACTCTCGCTTAATTCCAATTGCAAGCGTCGACTGTTTCGTTTTATTAGCGTGCTAACCATTTTACTGGAGTTATCGTAAAAATTTTCCAACGCATTTTTGGAGTTCAGCAACGTTAAATCGTCACTGTGATTGGCGTAAAATTCCTCAACCGAATGCATCGCGCTCAAAATAATGGATTTATCCATCTTAAGATCCTGGCCTAACTGACTTAAAAATCCTATTTCCTGAATATCGATCTTTCTATCGGTCCAGGTTGACATGCAAGCCATGTCCATAATATATTTTGCTTCTAATGGTGTTTCAATAAGAGCTACAGCTTTGTTATAGGATAACTTCTCTATATTTTGATATCGCAATGATGCTTCGAGTAGTTTAATCAAACTGAGATCGTAATTGGATTTGTTTGCTTTGGATTCAATCAAGTTGATCACAATGGTTTCAATGGCTGCTTCAAGGCGTATAAAATAAGCTTCAGTAATATATTGTTGTCTCAAATAACGCTGATATCCTAAAATATCCACAAATAACAACGCATTAATAAGAAAATAATTAAAGTTTTTAGTCAATTGATTTTGTTCTATCTGAATGCGTTTATGTATGAGTTTTTCTAACGTTGTTGAAGCAATTTTACCACCCAGTATCTCATCAAAAATGGATGTTTTGTGCTCAGTCACTGTCGAGTAGAAATCATTGACACTCTCGATGAATGGTTTAGATGTTTTCTCATTATTATAAACTGCAAGGAAGGCAATTACAAGATTGACCTTGCAACGTTCTTCTTCGGTTAGATCAAATTTTCTGAACGATTGAATAATGACCTTGGCGTTGTTTCCATAAATAAAACCACAGTCGCGCAGCGCATCATAATATTCATCAATATGAATGCGATCTAAGGCGTTTATGCCTTCTAATGCTTTTAGTAGTTTTTTTATCCAACCTCTTGCTGAAGGGTTCATATTCAAACAGTTTGATTAATTGGAACTTAATTTATTTGCGAGATTTTTTAACATCTTCACACAATTTTCCAATTCTGATTTCTCTACGTACTCATCAGCGCGATGCGCCATTGCTATAGAGCCTGGACCACAAATTATGGATTCGTATCCACCAAGAGCGAATTGACCAGCTTCGGCAGCATAAGCTACTGTAGACCATTCCTGATTTCCAGTAAGTTCACCAATTAAACCGACTACACTGGAATCTTCATCCGTATTTAATGGTGGAACTGGTGGATGGTTTTCTTCAATTCGAATTTCAAAATCAGAAAAAATTTGTCTTTTTTCCATTTCTAATTGACGGCAAAAGTCTTCAAAATCTTTTCGTATAGCTACCGCATCATCTTGTGGTATGGTCCTAATGTCTACAGTGAACCATGCCATGTCGGCGATTACATTGGCTGCAATACCACCTTTGATCTGGCCTACATGCAATGAAGAATGCGGCGGTTCAAACCTATCGTCCTTGTTTTTATTAATGAGTTGATCCATTTTGTTCTCAAGCCAAAGAATCAATTTGGCAGCTTCATGTATGGCACTTACTTCTTGTTTTATTCTGCTACTATGGCCTTGAGAACCGTTGACATAAACATCAAGTATGTAGATTCCTTTTTGACCAATAATTGGCTTCATCATTGAAGCTTCTCCAATAATGGCGTATTTAGCTTGTTCAGAATACGTGTGTTGTATGTGTTCTATCAATTCTGGTGCCGCGAGACAACCAATTTCTTCATCATAGGAAAAGGCGAAATAGATCGGTTTTTTAAGATCGGCGGCAGTCATTTCTGGTAAGGCAGCCAAGCAACAGGCGATGAAGCCTTTCATGTCACATGACCCTCGACCATACAATTTACCATCACCTTTATCAGTCAGTTCAAATGGGTTGGTAGACCAATTCTGTCCTTCAACTGGAACAACATCTGTATGGCCCGATAGAATAACACCATCATTAACCGATGGTCCTATTCTACAATGCAATGAAGCTTTGTTACCTTCTGAATTAGGGACTAAAGTGGTTTCAACGTCGAATTGTTCAATATAGTTTTTGATCCAGTGTATGATCTCTAGATTACTATCTCCTCCCAGTACAGGAAAGGATACTAGTTTTGCTAATATGTCTTCAGCTGTCATTATTTAAAATTAATTATATCCAATAAATACCGCAATGATCAAAGTTAGAAATGCTAATAAAAATAAAATAATGGTCAACGGGAAAATAAAACGCAACCAACGATCTAACGGCACGCGACACATACTCAACATCGCGATCAACCCACCAAGTGTAGGGTTTATTAGGTTTGAAAGGCCATCCCCAATTTGAAACGCAAGTATCGTGATCTGCCTACTTAAACCTAGTACTTCACCTAAAGGTAACATCACAGGTAAAGTAGCTAATGCCTGTCCGCTGCCTGAGGGAATAAAGAAGTTAGTGATACTTTGTGTGGCAGCCATCCCAATGGCACTAGCATATAAAGGAAGACCCTGTAACATTTGTGCCAAGCCATTTGAAATGGTATCACTAATACTTCCCATTTCCATTAATACTTTTATAGAAGCAGCATAACCAACCATAAAGGCTCCGGGAGCTGCCAGGGCAATGGATTTTAATACATTGATGCTTACCTCAGTGGCATTCATTTTAGAAACGATGGCACAAGCTAGAGCTACCATCAAAAAAATGGCTGACAGTTCATTGATGTACCAACCTAGATTGAATACACCGTAGACAATCACAATTAATCCTAATATAAAGATGCCGATAACCATCCAATTATTAATTGAAATTGAATACTCGTTCAATGGTTTAGAAAGTGAAATACCTTTGGTATTTAATCCTTTGGCCAAACTAAGGTCTTGATTTTTATTAATTTTCTTAAAGTAGCGCACGTTGTAATAGGCCATTAGACTCAAGGCACTAAAGCACAAACAGCTGCGTAACAGTGCCCCTGAAAACATAGGTAGTTCGGCAATTTTATGACCGGTACCAACGGTATATGGATTAATAGGTGAGAGGCCAAACCCAATAGTCATAGCGCCAACCGAAATTCCTGCAGCTAGAATGAGGTCGCCACCCATGGCCAGACTTAAAACGGCTGCAATTGGAACCATGGCAATATTATTTTCATAACCAACGGCTACACCAAGTAAGCCATAGATAAAGGTCATTAATACAATTACAAAGTATTTACGCTTAACACCTACTTTTTTGACTAAGGTCCCAATGGAGTTTTCAACAGCTTTTGATTTTTCCATGATACCAAACATGATCGCACCAGCCAGTACAATGAAAATGATTTCCACCGCATTTTTAAATCCAAGAGGAATGGATTTGAACATATCTAATAGTCCAACTGATGCGTCTTCAATGGTATGATACGAATTAGGAATAACACGACTTCTACCATCAACGATCTCTCTTTCATATGTGCCTGAGGGCAATACATACGTTAAAATTGTCACCAAAATGATAATGATGAAAAGAAGAGTTACCGCATGTGGTATTTTGGTATACCACTTTTGTTTCACAGAAGTCTGTGAGATTTCATTATGGTTATTCTGCATTAAGATATTTTTACTTTAAGCAAGAACTCAAAGTGTTAAGGAGATGCTTACTGTATGATACCACCGCAGCTCACTCGGCCGCCAGCAGCACCTGTAGGCTGGGTAGTAAAATCATCTTCACCTGCATGCACAATGATGGCCTTATCTAATATGTTCTTAGTATCATCAGCACAGCCAATACACCATTCTCTAGTAACCACTGTTATAGTTCCACGACCGTCAGCATCGGCTTCAAAATTTCCGATATCACCTTTGTGAAAACCAGTTTCACTTTCAAATTTACCATGTGGTTGTGCGGTAGGATTCCAATGGCCTCCTGTAGATTTGCCATCGGCCGATGTACAATCGGATGACTCATGAATATGAATGGCATGTGTACCTTCAGTTAAACCATTTAATACAGCAACCATTGTTACCAATCCATTCTTTTGTTTAAAAATGACTTTTCCACCAGCTGTGCTTTCACTTTTGGGTTCCAGATTGACAACAACTTCCTGGTCTTTATAACTATCATCAAGATCGTAATCAGCTGCTTTGGGTTTTTCTGTTGTTGTTTCAGTATTTTCTGTAGTAACTTCTTCTGTGCCTTCAGTATCCATAGTCTCTGTGGCCTCTTTGGTATCTTTTTTACAAGCTATACTAAAACTCAATATAACCGCTAACATAAATAGGTATGATCGTTTCATAATGTTGTTTTTAAATATTTGAGGTAAGTTAATTTATAATATTAGTAATTGCAAATACTTACTACGCTTTTAATAGTAGCTTGTTATCACGGATTCCTCTTTTAAGATTGTCAACAAGCAGTAAGGATTTATCAATTCTAGTTTGACTGTTCTTAAAGCGAATAATCATATATATAAGAGTACGTTGTTTACCTGAAGTTAGACTGTCAAAAATAGCTTGTGCTTCAAGGTCTGTATCTAGTACAGCCTGCAATTCTTCAGGCATTTCAACACCATATTTGGTGGTGTCTTCCAAGAGTTGAATTGTAAAGCTATCATTGGATTGAATACCTAGTTGTTTTTGTAGCTGTTTATTTAAACTGGCTCTATAAAATCCTGCGCGTTTTTGAAGTGATGTGTGAATTTTAAGTGTTTTACCATTAAATGAAATAATAACAACAGCACGTTCATGACCATTGTCAACAAACGGTTGTACCTCATCTTCGGGCAATAGTACACTATGTATATTGCTAACAACCGCTTCAAATTCATTACTCTTTATCATATTGAAAAGGTAATATAAAAATAAAGGCGCTCATTAAGCGCCTTTATTTTAATCTAATTGAAATGTCTTAATTTCCTTAAAAGGGGAAATATCTAAGGCTTCCATACTACTTTTATACGTCGCCCAATCATCAGCAAAAAAGGCATTTGTTTTTTGGAGCGCATCGTTTAAAGCATCTTTCGCATGTTTCAATAGTTGTCGTTCGGTTTCCGTAATGCCGTTTTGACGACTACCAACATAGAAACTGGCATTACCAATACGTTGGTTGACATTGGGATCAGGGTTTCTTGTGATACCTTGTCTTTTATCTATTTTTCCAAGATAAATATCGATTAACTCATCGGCTTTTTTCGAAATGTCCTTGGACGCCTTAATGTTATCTTTATACTTTTCTTTATCGATCTTAGCTAGTGTTTTACTGTATTCATCAGCTACGGATTTGCTTTCTACTAGTTGTTTAACTGCATCAGCAGCAGTTTGTCGCATCTCCTGTACCTCTTTAGAAGCATTATAAACTTCGTTGGTGTTCGCTGTTGAGACTTTTAAACGCGGATCACTTTTTACAGTGATCATCTCTTCCGAAGTTTGATCGCCAAAACTCATAATTAGTTTGTAAGTACCAGGTTTAACATCTACACCTCCCGGTTCACTTGTGCGTTTTCTTATCCGTCGCGAAGGGCGGTCTCCACCTTTCTCATCCATGTACCAGGTCATTTTATAAATTCCTGTGGTGTCAGGTGCTTTTTGTTTTAATGTTCTAATCAACCTGTCACCATCATAGATGTTTACAGTTAATGAATCCCATTTCACTTTGGATGCTTCGCTGGTTTCAGTATCTTTTTCTTCATCGGCTTTAGCATCTTTTTTATCCGTTTTGTCTTCTTTTTCTTCCTCTATAGAAACAAAATAGGTGAGATGAGCGCCGTATGGTCTATTCTCTCCATTATACAAGGCATCTCCACCAAAGCGACTTCCGGTTGCTTGCTGGTAAGTAGCTAAAAAGGCATCAGCAGGTTTGAATAATTCCAGTTTCTGATTTAGGATACCTTTATTGCGGGCTAAGGCTCTTAAGGGTCTAATATCATCTAAAACCCAAGCAGCACGGCCAAATGTTCCGATGATCAAATCCTGTTCGCGTGGATGTATTACAAGGTCTTTGACTGATACTGTAGGGAACCCTTCGGTCCATTTATTCCAATTACTACCTGCATCAATTGAGACATAAAGACCATCATCAGTGCCTAAAAACATCAAATTTGGTTCTTCAGCATCTTCAACAATAGCAAGAGTGTAGCTTATAACATCGTTTTGATCTACAATTCGTTGCCAGGTTTTCCCATAATCTTTGGTGCGGTAGGCGTAAGGCGTATAATTGAAACGTCGATAGTCATTGGCGACCAAAAGTGCTTCACCTTTGTTTTTAGCTGAAGCTTTGACTTGAGTGATCCAACTTCCTTTAGGAAGTCCAGGTATGTTATTAGTCACTTCAGTCCAGCTAGCCCCACCATTTTGAGTATAATGTACACGGCCATCATCAGTAGCTGCCCAAAGCATATCACGTTCAACAACCGAAGGCTCAATTACCAAGATCGTACAATGGTTTTCTGCACCAGTGGCGTCCATGGTTAAACCACCGCTCTCAGCTTGTTTTTGCTTTTCTGGATCATTGGTTGTGAGATCGTCAGAAATGATGCTCCAAGTATCTCCTTTATCTGTGGACTTATGAACAAACTGACTGCCAAAATATATGGTACTATTGTCAAACGGATCAATATTAATAGCTGAATTCCAGTTAAAACGCAGTAACATATCAGGATCAGGATGTGTAGGCCTAACTATGTAGTTATTACCGGTTTGCCAGTCGTAACGGCTCACAAAACCTTGTTGGCTCATGGACCAACCGTAACGCGAATCATCACGATCAGGAACTACATCGAAGCCATCACCAAAACTTATTTCTTGCCAGTAGTCATTGCGTATACCTTGGTAACGCCATATATATGCCGGACCGCGCCAGGACCCATTGTCCTGCATTCCACCATATACATTATATGGATACTCATTATCAACACTGATATGGTAGAATTGCGCAACAGGCAAATTGCCAATGAATCGCCAAGTTTTACCACCATCTTTTGTAATATTCATTCCACCATCATTGCCATCGATCATAAAATCACCATTATCAGGATGGATCCACCAGGCGTGATGATCAGGATGTACCCCGTTATCGACACCGTAGGCAGGCATTAATTGCGAAAAACTCCTACCACCATCCTCGCTGGTATTGACATAGGTAAAAATGGAATGTATTCTGTTTTCATTGGTTGGATCCACATAGATCTCGCCGTAATAGAATGGACGGTTACCAATTTCGTTCATTTTATCGTTTACCTTTTTCCATGAATCACCACCATCGGTACTTTTATAAAGCGCATTCTTTTTGGCCTCGACAAGTGCATAGACAATGTTAGGTTTGTTGGCAGCAATAGCAACACCTATTCGTCCTAATTCACCTTTAGGTAATCCATTTTCATCACTTAGGCGTTTCCATGTTTTTCCCCCATCATGAGTGATGTGTAGTCCGGAGCCTTCACCACCAGATTTAAAAAACCAGGGGTCACGCTTATGTTCCCACATGGCAGCGATGAGTTTGTTAGGATTAGAAGGATCCATGATCAGATCTCCTGTTCCCGTTTTATCATTGATGTATAAAATATGTTCCCAAGTTTCACCACCATCAATGGTTTTATAAACGCCACGTTCTTTATGAATTCCCCATGGTGAACCAATGGCTCCTACATAAACAATGTCGGGATTATCAGGATGAATAATAACACGATGAATATGTCTTGTGTTCTCAAGGCCCATGGATTTCCAAGTTTTACCACCATCAAGGGACTTGTAGACGCCATATCCGCCATTCAAACTATTTCTTGGATTGCCTTCACCTGTTCCTACCCAAATTACACTAGGGTTTGATTGTTGAATGGCCAAGGCTCCAATAGAAGCAGTTGGCTGATCATCAAAAATAGGATGCCATTTGATGCCTCCAGAAGTGGATTTCCATAAACCACCCGAAGCCGTTCCTACATACATGACGTCAGGGTTGTTTAATACCACATCTATGGCGGTGACACGACCAGACATACCACCAGGACCAATATTACGTGGTTTCATATTTTTTACAAGATCCATTGATAATTCTTGGGCAGATAACATGGTAATGCAGAAGAGCATTACGACAGACAAATATTTTCTCATCTTAGAGTTTTGGTTAGAAATTAGAAGGCTTAAAGGTAATTAAAATGTAGGTCACATTTTCCTAATAAATGTTAACGCGATTGAATTCTATTGAGATTTATTGGACCTAGATAATATTTCTAATGGCTTCTTTAGTACTAAGTGGTTTTAAGCCAGCTGATTTTACAAAGTCCAGAACAGAATCGGGATTTGTTTTGCCATATTCACGTAAGGCCCAACCTATGGCTTTCTGAATAAAAAATTCATCAGATGCCTTATGCTGAAGGCACAAATTAAATAGAAGATCTTGATCTGTCTTATTCTTATAACCCAGCTGAAATAAGATGGCACTTCGGTTAAGCCACATGTTCTCATGGTTGGCGAAGTAGGGGATCACTTTAGCTATTTCGTCAGGATAGGTGAGTAGGTACTTCCCAAGAATTAGTTTGGCGATATAATCAACCGTGTCCCACCATGAATTGGTCACGATCAGGTATTCAATGAGATGAATATCTTCTCGCATATACGATTTACGTAAATATTTTTCAACCAGTTCAGTGCCACAATGGTGCATTTCTCTATAGGGTAGTTCATATAGATCTCTGGCTATAGTTCTGACATTATCCTTTACTTCATCTAAATTTTGGGAAAGCACTTTATTGAGTAAAATCCTTCGCGGACCCATTTTTATTCCATACAATTCAAAGTGATCTCGGAGATACGATTTCATTTGACTTGCAAAAACAGGATTGGCATTGGACTCCAACTCCAATGTTATTTGTTCAACAAAAGTCATAGTATTTTAAAATCCATCAGCTTTGTCGTCTCCTCTTCGGTCTTCACCACCTTCTAAAGTTCCATCAGGTAATACCAGTATCCCGGCCATATTTCCTAATAGTGGTAAAGTGTAATCATAGGTTTTATAACCCATTAGTTCTACTTGACGCTTAAATGATTTTGAAAAGGCACCTTCCTCAAAACCCACTACATCGGGCAACCATTGGTGATGAAAACGTGGTGCATCAACAGCCTGTTGCATGGTCATTCCATATTCATGAACATTTAAGATGATTTGGGTAACTGATGTAATTATTGTAGATCCTCCTCGTGTTCCAACTACCATGTGTAGTTTACCCTCCTTTTCAACAATTGTGGGTGTCATTGAACTAAGCATACGTTTTTCAGGTTCAATACTATTAGCTTCGTTACCTACTAGCCCAAACATATTAGGCACACCAGGCTTGGCGCTTAAATCATCCATTTCATTATTTAGAAAAAAGCCAAGGGTATCACAATACAGCTTGCCACCATATGCACCATTGATGGTGGTTGTTACTGAAACGGCATTACCTTGAGCGTCTACAATGGCATAATGAGTGGTCTCATTGCTCTCAACTACTTCAATACTACCATAGGAAACTTCTGAAGATGGTGTTGGCTGATCAAAAGAGAAATTTTTCATTCGTTCTCTTAAGTATTCATCGTCCATTAACTGTTCCAGAGGAATGTCAACAAAATCAGGATCGCCTAAAAAGTAACTTCTGTCAGCATAAGCCCTACGTTCGGCTTCAGCCATAACTTGTATGGTTTTTAAAGAATTATGACCATATTCATGGAGATCAAAAGGTTCTATCATTTTCATGATTTGTGCCATGCAAATGCCGCCGCTTGAAGGCGGAGACATAGAAATGATCTTGAGATTGTCATAGTTGAATGTAATGGGATCGCGCCATCTCGGTTCATACTTTTCAAGATCCTCAAGAGTAATGATTCCGCCATTAGCTTGAATAAAATCAACTAGCATAGATGCTGTTTCTCCTTTATAGAATTCATCGCGACCATTTATTTTAATTCTTTCAAGTGTTTCTGCCAAGACAGGATATTTAATTGTATCGCCTTTTTTCCAGTTATGCATGAACTTGATAGAGTCTTTATTGACCTCCTCAAAAATAGGTTGATAACTTTCAATACGCTTTGCTTGCCGTTTAGTTACATATACTCCTTTACGTGCCAACTCAATCACGGGTTGGATGATGTCTGCCATGGGTAATGATCCTAACTTACTATGCACTTCAAATACACCAGCAACAGTTCCAGGTACACCAACTGCCAATGCTCCTTTGGTGCTTAGGCCTGGAATAACGTTACCTTCTTCATCCAAATACATGTCACGCGTTGCCGCTAATGGTGCTTTTTCACGATAATCTAATGCTCCAATTTCACCATCTGCTTTCCGGTAAACCATAAATCCGCCACCACCTAAATTTCCCGCATAAGGAAACGATACGGCCAAAGCCAATTCGGTTGCAGCCATGGCATCGAAGGCATTACCTCCATTCTTCAAAATTTGAGTGCCAATTCTAGAGGCTTCCTCACGTGCTGACAGTACCATGGCTTGTTCTGCAACAAAGCCGCGATGGGTAACATCTATTACCGGTTTTTGATTTTTTTCAGCACAAGAAAGTGCAATTAAAAATGCGAATAAAATGGTTAGCTTTTTCATGTATTCTTTATTTAATCTGTGAAGATAATATTTTTAACTTGTCTTGCGAAAACGCAATCAATTCGTTGAAAAACAAAGTAAATTCGTCTTCAAACTCCTGATAAAATTCTTGTAACTCACTAACCGCCTGGTTCATTTTAGATCGGTTTTTTGTGCGACGATTCATGCCTTCCAGTATTTTACTAATGCCTTCAATAGAGGCATAGCTCACCAGCCAATTATTAGAGACCATATAAGGCATGAGTGCTTTAATACGTTCTGGCAGAATATCGTTATGTTCTTTAAGAGAATCATAAAAATCTTCAGCGTATTCTTCTAATGGAATTTCAGAATATTTGTCCCAATTCTTAGCCAAGAAATGATCGTAAAGAATATCGACAATAACACTGGCATAATGACTGTATTTTTTATGTAATCGTTTAGTGCTCATTCTTACCGTAGGATGGTGATCAGTGAAGGTGTCAATCTCACGATGTAACAATATGCCTATCTGTATTTCACGAGGGTATTTCAAGTATTTTTTACCCTTGATACCGTCGGCCATGAAATTTCCAATAGTTATCAATTCGTTATCGCCGGACAAATAAATATGTGCCAAAAAATTCATTGATTAAAAATATGTATTTTTAAGTCTCAAAACTATCAACTTGAAGAAATTACCCAATTTAGATGTAATTCGATTTTTTTTAGCCTCTTTAGTAGCTTTAAATCACATTCCATTATTATCCAAGGTCCAAGGTTTGCCATATTTTAATAGTATGCCTGTCTTTAACAAGGGTAAGCAAGCTGTATTTATGTTTTTTGTATTAAGTGGATTTTTAATAATTCGTTTAATTTATATTGCCAAACAGAAGGATTCTTTCTCAATTAAAAAATTCTATATGCGCCGTGTGCTGCGCATATTCCCATTGTATTATCTTATTTTATTCGTTGGTTTTACCTTTTATCATTACCTCTTACCACAAGTTGGGATAGATTTTGAAATTGATTATGATCTCACCACAGGTTTAGCCATGACCATGTTCTTTATACCTAATGTTTTTACTGCAATGTACAGTCCTGGTGCTATTATTCAAGTACTTTGGTCACTTGGTATAGAAGAACAGTTTTATTTGATTATAGCACCTTTATCTTTTTTTATCAGTAAAAACAAATTACTAAAATTATTGATCTTATTGGCG
Organism: uncultured Flavobacteriaceae bacterium; assembly: GCA_964479055.1. Taxonomy (GTDB): domain Bacteria; phylum Bacteroidota; class Bacteroidia; order Flavobacteriales; family Flavobacteriaceae; genus CAYZKX01. Next base: position 256 of record CAYZKX010000033.1, on the reverse strand, counting down.
ACCATTTATTTTATTATTTATCATGCTAATATTTTCCCGTTTTTACAGGAATATAGTTTTGCCTATTACTTTTTATTTTTTGGAGGTGTTGTTGCCATTTTGGAGGAAAAGAAAAAACTTGAATTTTTGAAGTCAACGCCATTGATTCCAATAGTAATTTTTATTCTAGTACTACTTTATTATACGACCAATATTTTTGAATTTGAAAATGTTACTCTAACAAATTTAACTGCTTGTGTTTTGCTAAGTTTATTTG
>CAYZKX010000032.1:0-13948 GCA_964479055.1 uncultured Flavobacteriaceae bacterium | reverse complement strand
GTTATTTTACAAATCTGGGTGTAAATGCCATTTGGATGACTCCAATTGTTGAACAGATTCATGGTGGTACTGATGAAGGAACTGGACTAACCTATGGATTTCACGGATATTGGACAAAAGACTGGACTAATATAGACCCTAATTATGGAACAAAGGAAGACTTAAAGGAGTTAGTGGAAGTAGCCCATGAGAATAATATTAGAATACTACTTGATGCAGTTATTAATCACACAGGTCCTGTTACTTCAAAAGATCCAGTTTGGCCTCAAAATTGGGTGCGTACAGAGCCTCAATGTCAGTATAAAGACTATGAAACTACGGTAACTTGCACATTGGTAAAAAATCTGCCTGACATATTAACAGAGAGTAATGAAAATGTGGAATTACCACCCCAGTTAATTGAAAAATGGCAGCGTGAAGGACGTTATGAAGAAGAAGTAAATGAACTGGATGCTTATTTTGAAAGAACAGGCCATCCTAGAGCACCTCGTTTTTATATCATGAAATGGTTGACAGACTATATTACTGAATTTGGTATTGATGGCTATCGGGTAGATACCGTCAAACATACTGAAGAAAGTGTTTGGCAAGAATTTAGAATAGAATGTGACTACGCCTATGAAGAATGGAAGCGCAATAATCCAGAAAAAGTAATGGATAATAGTGAATTCTATTTGGTTGGTGAAGTTTATGGTTATGGCATAACTGGAGGGCGTTTATATAATTTTGGAGACAAGGAAGTCGATTATTTTGACGCCTCTTTTAATAGTTTGATCAACTTCGATCTTAAAGGACGAGCACATGAAGACTACGAAAGTATTTTCAAAAATTATTCTAATACTTTGCAAGACGATCTTAGTGGCTATAGTATATTGAATTACTTGAGCTCACATGATGATGGATCGCCTTTTGATCCACGAAGAGAAAGAGCGATTGAAGCTGGTTCAAAATTACTTTTAACACCAGGAGCGTCACAAATTTACTACGGCGATGAGACAGCAAGATCACTGGTAATTGAAGGAACTATAGGTGACGCTACTTTGCGTTCAAATATGAATTGGCAAGAATTAGATGCTAATCAAGGCGTACTAGATCATTGGCAAAAACTAGGTCGGTTTAGAGCCAAACATCCTGCCATTGGAATGGGCTTACATCAAATGATTTCACAAAGCCCATATACTTTTTATAGAAGTTACTATCAAGATGGTAAGAATGATCTGGTGGCCATTGGCTTAGAAATGGACAAAGGAGAAAAAGAACTGGATGTTTCTAAACTTTATGAAGATGGTACTGTTCTATTTGATGCATACTCTGGTCAAGAGGTTAAAGTAGTAAATGGTAAGGCTGTTGTAAATTCGGAATATGATGTGGTTTTATTAGAAGTTAAAGAGTAATTCATGGTAAAGAAGATCTTAATTGTAGTTTTAACCTTTGGGTTGTTCTCATGTTCAAATAAAAAGAACAAGATTGAGGTTACGTCACCCGATAATGCTATTAAAGTGACTTTCAATCTTTCTGACAATGGTGAGCCATTTTACATGGTGAGTTATAACAATAAAGTGGTTATTGACACCTCATATATGGCCTTTGAATATACCAATGCTGAGCCACTAAAAGATCAATTACAATTCGTGAATGTTACCAATACATCATATAACAGGAGTTGGCAAATGCCTTGGGGTGAACAGTTAAATGTGGTAGATGTTTACAACAGAATTGAAATAGAATTGCAAGAAATAGCTGATAGCCAACGTAAAATTTATATTGAATTTCGTGTTTATGATGACGGTCTAGGTTTTCGCTATGAGTTTCCTAAGCAAGAAGGATGGACAGAAGCCTTGATAAAGGAAGAGCACACACAATTCAACCTAACGCAAGACTTTAAAACATTTTGGATTCCGGGAGATTGGGATATTTATGAACATTTATACAGTACTACAAAATTATCTGAAATTGATGCACTACAGTATGCAAATCATCCAAGTTTGGCACAAACTTTTATTCCAAATAATGCTGTCAATACACCAGTAACTTTGGTTGGCAACGACGGATTACACTTAAGTTTTCACGAAGCTGCTTTGGTTGATTATTCAGGCATGACCCTGGGTGTGGATACTGAAAACCTCGATTTTAATAGTGTTTTGGTAGGTTCAGAGAATACCGATTACAAAGTAAAACGCACATTACCATTCAAAACGCCTTGGCGCACAATACAGATTGCCGATAATGCACCAGGACTTATTGAATCAAACTTGATTGTCAATCTCAACGAACCTAATAAATTGGGTGATGTGTCTTGGTTCAAACCGATGAAGTATACAGGTGTTTGGTGGGAAATGCATTTGGGAAAATCATCTTGGGATTATGGGATGACGCAAAATAATGACTCCTGGGAAGATACAGGACAAGCACATGGAAAACATGGAGCAACCACTGAGAATGTAAAGCGTTTTATTGATTTTTCAGCAAAGAACAATATTGGTGGTGTTTTAGTGGAAGGCTGGAATACAGGTTGGGAACGATGGATTGGTTTTGAAGATAGAGAAGGTGTATTTGATTTTGTGACAACCTACCCAGATTATGATTTGGATGAAGTAACCAGTTATGCAGCATCGAAGGGCGTTGAGATTATAATGCATCACGAAACTTCGGCTGCAACCGAAACCTATACAAAACAACAAGACACGGCATTTGCATTAATGCAGCATTATGGCATGCACACAGTAAAAACAGGTTATGTTGGAAAAATTTTGCCAAAAGGGGAATACCATCATGGGCAATATATGGTTAATCACTATAACAGTACCGTTGAAAAAGCGGCAAAATACCAAGTGGCTATTAATGCACATGAACCTATTAAGGCAACGGGTTTGCGTAGGACTTATCCTAATACCATTTCAAGAGAAGGATTGCGAGGTCAGGAATTCAATGCCTGGTCTAGTGATGGCGGTAATCCTCCCGAACATTTACCTATAGTCGCTTTTACACGTATGCTAGCAGGTCCTATTGACTTTACTCCAGGGATTTTCAATATCAAATTTGATGAATACAAAAAAGACAACCAGGTAAATACCACGTTGGCACAGCAATTGGCATTATATGTTGTAATCTATAGTCCTGTGCAGATGGCCGCCGATCTGGTAGAACATTATGAAGCTAACCCTGAACCTCTTCAATTTATTAGAGACGTAGGAGTGGATTGGGCAGAAACGAGAGTATTAAATGGCGAAGTTGGTGATTTTGTTACCATAGCTCGAAAAGATCGGGAAACCGAAAATTGGTTTTTAGGAAGCATTACCGATGAAAATGAACGTGATATTGAAATGTCATTAGATTTCTTGGAAGAAGGATCGCAATATGAAGCAAAGATTTACAGAGATGGTGAAAATGCACACTACGATCTTGATCCGTTGAACATTGTAATAGAAACAAAAGAAGTAAATAATCAATCACAATTGAACTTATATTTAGCACCTGGAGGAGGAGTAGCTATAAGTTTTATTAAAAAAGACTAATTATGAAAAATATAGTATTAGGAATAGCCATGATCAGTATTCTCGCTTGTAAAAATGAAAATACAGAGGTGGTTTCTGAACCCGTAGCACAGATAGAAAACACCATAAGTCCAGTTTCAGAAGAGATGATGGAGACAGCAATAATCTATGAGGCTAATATTAGGCAGTATTCGCCCGAAGGGACATTTGAGGAGTTTACTAAAGACATTCCTCAGCTTAAAAAATTAGGCGTGAAAATTATTTGGTTGATGCCTATATATCCCATTTCGGAAACCAAACGCAAAGCTTTTGGAGATAAGTTTGCTAGTGATATTGAAGATCCTGAAGAACGTAAAAAGTACCTTGGCAGTTATTATGCTGTGACCGATTTTACTCAGGTAAACCCAGAATTTGGAAATATTGATGATTTTAGAAAGTTAGTAAAAACCGCCCATGAAAATGACATTTATGTCATTTTGGATTGGGTTCCAAATCATACAGGATGGGATCACGAATGGTTAAAATCAAATCCTGAATATTATACCCAAAATGATAAAGGAGAGGTGATTCACCCTGAAGGAACCGATTGGACTGATGTAGCCGATCTAAATTATGATAATCAGGATATGCGCAAAGAGATGATTGCAGATATGATGTATTGGGTAAATGAGGAAAATGTAGACGGTTTTAGATGTGATGTGGCAGGATCTGTGCCGTTGGACTTTTGGGAAGAAGCTATTCCACAATTAAGAGCACAAAAACCACTTTTTATGCTAGCCGAAGCATGGGAACCAGAATTGATGAAAGGTGAATTGTTTGATATGGCCTATGGCTGGGGGACACATCACCGAATGAACGAAATGGCAAAAGGTGAAGCCGATGTAAGCGTGTGGGACAATAGAATGAAGGAGATCGACGAGATGTATGAAGACAATGATATTCTCATGAACTTTGTAACTAATCATGATGAGAACTCTTGGAACGGCACTATTAAGGAACGCATGGGAGAGGCCTCACATGCGATGACGGCTTTAAGTTATGTAGCGCCAGGCATGCCATTGATCTACTCGGGTCAGGAATATGACATGAGTCATCGTCTCAAATTCTTTGAAAAGGATTCGATCCCAAAAACCAAAGGTGAGATGTGGCCATTGCTTGAAAAATTAGGTGAATTAAAGCAAAGTAACACAGCTTTAAATGGTGGTAAAAATGCTGCATCGTATACCAGAGTAAAAACTAGTAATGATGCCGCAATATTGGCCTTTAAAAGAGAAAAAAACAATGATACGATTATGTATTTGGCAAATTTTTCGGATAACGAAGTTGAATTTACAACTGAAGAAACAGGTACCTATTCAAACTTTTTTACCGGAGACGTATATGAAGGTACACCAGAAAGTAAATATGTATTAAATCCTGGAGGTTATATTATCATTATTAAACAATAAAAAAGACCTCTCAATTGAGAGGTCTTTAAGTTTTTGCATAAGATTAATCACTAGATGACATTTTGTTGTAAACCAGGCTTACTAAAACACCCATAACTGCAAAATGCACCACATAGATAACTGCATTTATTAAGGTACCGCTAAGATCTAAAATATTAGCTGTAGCGAAATCGATCAATCCCGATCCTAAGCCTAGTAGCACACCTATCCAAACTCCAAATTGCATGCCTTGTGAGGCGCTATGAGCACCTCTAGCCCATTTAGAATAAACTGAAGAAAAAGCCAGTGCCGCGATTAGACACCCTAAAGCGAGGTGTGCAAAATCTGGAGTTTCTTTCATAACTCCAGTTGCAGTACCCATATAATCCACAAGCATGGGGTCGCCAATAATGCCCCAAAGTAAATACCCGCCAAAGAAACCCCAAAGGCCAGCGACTAAGGTCGAAACTAAGTTAGTTTTTGAAAACATAATGATAAATTATTAGTTAGTTAGTATCAAATTTAGATAAAAAATAAAATAATCTTAAATAATATGTTAAAAATCAAAGAATATAATAATTAAGGCTAAATGTTAAGTTTTCGACTAAGTTGCAAATATTAATTACCTTTGCATTATTAATCCTTTGAGACTATGAACATTAATGATCAACATGAGTCTTCACCAATGCAACTCAAGATCAGCTTCAATAAGCTGCTAGAGCGTTATGAAGTATTGGCAAAAAGTGAAGACGAGTTTATAGCTGCAAAGGCAAAACGTATTTTGAAAACTGCTTCAAAACACCCTGAACTTAGGGATGGTTTTGAAGATGTAAAGTTACTGGATAAATACAAGAATGAAATTGGCGTTATTCTTCAGGACTCCTTTAGCGAAGTGTTGACGTTAAATGAGATAAAAACAGCATCAGTTCCTTTTCATGATTTAATTTTTAATTCATCCGAACGATTTAAAAAAATAATTAAAACAGCAGGCGATGATTTTGAACTCAAAATTATCAATATGCCTGAGGATAGTCGTTATATTATAGCATGTACAATTATTTTACAGTTTTGTTACGGTTATAGTTTAAATTTTAAGCGTCCATTCTTCTATCGAATTCCTGATGCCAATGGCATTAATAGGTTCTATAAGATTTTATACAACGCCGATTTCACTGAAATTGAGATAACTGATAAGGCGCCGAAAATTACACAGAAGGATTTTGACAAGCTACTTGATAATTTTGATAATCTCGAATTGTGGAAAGAGAAGTTTCCACCAAATAGTTACATCTTTAAGGGTTTTGTGATATCTAATTTATTTGATGTAACTGACGATCAATCCATATCTAGTATTAGGGCAAATTTGATTTCTGAAGATAAACGAAAAGATCCTAATTTTTTAGATGAATTTCAAGAGACCTTTCAGTCACTTCTCAATATAAAGGATCTCAAACTAGGGTTTTCGATTTATAATTCTGAAAATGCTGCATTTGAACGTGTCTATGGTCAAGGTATTAATAGCTTTTTATTATACAACGAGGATCAGAAGAACTGTGAATTATCACTTTGTGGATGGTCCTATGACCAATTGATGACAAAGAAACAATTTGTTTCGGTTTCTGATGTCGACAAATACTTTAAATTATCTAAAGGAAAGGCTCCCCATTTGGTTACCTTAAAAGAACAAGGTATTAAAAGCGCTATTTTTGCGCCAATTGCCAATGATCATGAGCTTCTGGCAATTATGGAATTGGTGTCTTATCAACCAAAGGTATTGAACAGTATCAATGCGAATAAATTAATTGATGTTATGCCTCATATATTGATGGCGGTTGAACGATCAAGGAAGGAGGAGGAAAATTTAATTGAGGCCGTTATTCAAAAAGAATGTACTTCAATTCACCCTAGCGTACGTTGGCGATTTGAAAGAGAAGCAAGAATTTTCATTAAAGAGCAACAAAAGGGAAATCACGTACCATTCAAAAAAATAGCCTTTAAGGAGGTCTATCCGCTTTATGGACAAATTGATATTTCGGGGTCATCAAGAGCTCGAAATGAGGCGACATGTAAAGATTTAGAGCACCAGTTAAAGGCTGCAAAATCAATATTTAAAAAAGTTTACACGAAAGAAAAGCTTCCTATATATGATCAATTGATCTTTCAAATAGACAATTATTTAAAAGGATTATCAGAACATTTTCAAGTTGATAGTGAGCAACAAATTTTGAGGTTTTTCAAACAAGATATTACGCCAGTGCTTAATCATCTATTGAAAAACAATAAGTTTACCAATGAAATAGAAAATTACTTGGAAACTATCGATGACCGTTTAGGTATTTTGTATAAATACCGCAAACAATATGACGATTCGGTAATGGCAATTAATAAGCAAATGGCCGAAATGTTGGATGAGAAGCAGATTGAAGCTCAACGTATGTATCCGCACTTTTTTGAACGTTTTAAAACCGATGGTGTTGAACATAATATGTACATTGGAGAGTCCATTACGCGTGAGGAAAATTTCAGCCCTATCTATTTGTATAATCTTCGTTTATGGCAGCTTCAGGTAATGTGCGAGATGGAAAATGAATTTTATCAAAAGAAGCACGAATTACCAACACCTCTTGATGTTGCATCTATGATACTTGTTTTCAATCAACCATTAACTATTAGCTTTAGAATGGATGAAAAACAGTTTGATGTGGATGGCACTTATAATGCGCGATATGAGATTGTCAAGAAACGCGTGGATAAAGCATATGTTAAAGGAACCACTCAACGCGTTACCCAAAAAGGTAAAATAAGTATTGTGTATTCTCAACGTGAAGACGAACACGAATATTTGCGATATATTGAGTTCTTACAATCGAAGAATTATCTCGATGACGATGTTGAGATCGTCGAATTAGAGGATCTTCAGGCCGTTACAGGATTAAAGGCGATTAGAGTAAGCGTCCTTTACCATAAAAATAAGGATGATAAGGAGTTTTACACATATAACGACTTAATGAAAGAACTTAAGGCCTAGCCCCAAAGATTTCGAAGGATACCGCAAAAGCAATAACGCTTACTACAATTCCTATCATAAAAATCAAATACGTTAATCTTAGAATATTATATTTTCTGTTTAACACCAATCCTAAAAAATAAAGGTCTTTGGTTAGTGACCCATAGAGATAATCACGGTCTTTCATCATTTCACTCATCGCCCATTCAAACTCATCGAGTTTCATTTGATGAAAATTACCAAAGAAAATGAGATTAACTTTGCGGTTGGCTACATCTTCTTTGGTGAATTTACCCTTTGTAACATTGGGACGTGTAGCTAAAATTGATAAAACCATTGATATTACAGTAAAGCTCAAAAATATTATAGTTGGATAGATCAAATAGGAATTTGAGGGATTATCTAGTTTGGGAATTAGATTCGATAAAGCCACAGAAATAATAATGGCATTTACCGATAACAAGATATTTGCTTTTGTGTCTGCAATATCGCTTAATATAATATGATTACGTAATGCCACTCGAAACATGGTTTCAATCCCTCGTTCAGGTAACTCCACTTTAGATTTTTTAAATGCTAATTCTTCTTTTTTATGCTTTAGTTTTTTACTTTCCTGTTTTAACTTTTTCTGGGCTTTAAGAAGGCGTGCAAGATTTTTACCTTTTGTATTCTCCCAAAGTGTTGCAGCTAAGGTTGTATGATATTTATGAACAGTTAAAAAATCAATATTTTCCTTAATCCAATCCCCCTCACTATAGGTTTTGTTCAGTGTTAGCTCCCATTCTTTGCGCAAACATTCTGAATATCCTTCAAAACTTTTACTGCCGATATGTGCACAATCAGCATCCCGAATTATGGACTCCAATGTATTAGAAGGAATATGATTCATTTTTGTAGCTAAAATTAAATTACTTACCTTCTTTATATAATCTTTTGAAGCACCATGGTGTTTTAAAAAATTACCTGCAATGATCACACCTTGATCTTCATGATCATTAATTGATTTTGTAAATCCTGTATCATGAAACCATGCTGCTACTAGAAGTGGTTCTAAATCAATTTCTGCCACTTCTAAGGCATCTGCCAATTCTTGCGTTTTTTCAACTACTCGTTGGGTATGACTTAAGTTATGATACAGAAATTCATTAGATAATTTTGTATTCAATAATTCACTAACAAAAGATTCTGCCTCTTTAATAATATTTTCCATTAAATAGGATTTTGAGTAAAAATACTAAACTTTATTTAACGTTTAATTAAGTCGTTTATTTTAAAGATTCCTTTATTCCGAAGTATAAAAGGTTTGTAATGTATATTTTGCAAAATCGACTACTTTTAAATAATAAATTTAAATACGAACCTAGATATGCTAACTTGGAAAGATATCATAAATTATTCTGTCAAGGGAAATCCTGATCCTGACAGAAGAGTAGAAAAATCAGAGGAAGAATGGAAGCAACTTTTAACTTCTGAACAATTTCGAATAACGCGCTTAAAAGGCACAGAAAGCCCACATAGTGGTGCGCTTTGTACCATTTATGAAGAAGGAAAATACAATTGCGTATGTTGCCATACACCATTGTTTGATTCGTCCATCAAATTCAGCTCAGGAACTGGATGGCCAAGTTTTACTCAACCCATTCAAGTTAATGCCATAAAATATGATAAGGACACCTCTTATGGTATGATTAGAGTAGAAGTTATGTGTAATACATGTGATGCACATTTGGGTCATGTTTTTCCTGATGGGCCAGAACCAAGTGGATTACGATATTGTATAAATTCAGAATCCATGCAATTAGAGTTGGAAGGTACTCATGATGAATAACAACTTGCAAACAGCAACATTTGGAGGAGGCTGCTTTTGGTGTACTGAAGCAGTATTCCTCGAAGTTAATGGCGTATTTAAGGTGGTCTCAGGATACTCGGGAGGTACAGTTCCTGGAAAGCCAACGTATCGTGAAGTGTGTTCAGGATTAACTGGACATGCCGAGGTAGTTCAAATTTCATTTGATCCTAAGGTAATATCATATGAAGACCTTTTGATCATTTTCATGACGACTCACGATCCTACTACTTTAAATCGTCAGGGTGCTGATCACGGTACACAATATCGCTCAGTAATTTTTTATCATGACCAATCGCAAAAGGAAATAGCCGATGAGGTAATTAAACAATTAGAACCTTATTTTGAAAACACCATTGTGACTGAACTTGCAGAGTTGAAAATATTTTATGAAGCCGAAGACGTGCATCAAAATTATTATAACAACAATAGGGATCAAGGATATTGCAGTTTTGTTATCACACCTAAACTTAGCAAATTAAGGCAACTTCATGCAGACAAATTGAAATCTACGAATTGAAAAATAAGGTATTTTATGAAAAGCACTAAATTAAATATAAAGAATGCTAAAGGTTATGCATTAGGGGCGTATTTGGAACTTCCGGCCAATCAAAAACCAAATTACTATGCCATATTCGCACATTGTTTTACGTGTAGCAGTAATTTGAGTGCTGTAAAATACATAAGTAGAGCATTAACTAATCATGGATTTGGTGTTGTTCGGTTTGACTTTACAGGATTAGGTAGAAGTGAAGGCGAGTTTGCCGAAAGCCATTTTTCAGCCAATGTATCTGATCTTTTGGCGGTTCATAGCTTCATACAACGTGAATATGAAGCTCCCAAATTGATTATTGGTCATTCACTTGGCGGAGCAGCAGCTCTTGTAGCGGCTTCAAAAATTGATGCTATAAAAGCAGTGGCAACTATTGGTGCCCCTGCAACAGTTTCACATGTTAAACATCTGTTTTCTCATGGTATAGATGAATTAAATCAAAAAGGTGAAGTTGAGGTTAATATTGGCGGAAGACCATTTTTAATTGATAAGGATTTTGTAAAAGATTTTGACGGCACTGATTTACCTGCAGTTGTTAAGGGATTGCGTAAACCATTACTCATAATGCATGCGCCATTTGATAAAATAGTGGGAATTAAAAATGCTGAACAGTTGTATCAAAACGCTTTTCATCCAAAGAGCTTTATCACTTTAGATGATGCTGACCACTTGTTAACAAATAGGAGCGATAGCAAATATGTTGGTAATATTATAGGTGCTTGGGTACAGCGGTACTTCCCTCCAATAGAAAATAAAATGTTAGAAACTAAAGGAGAGCAGCTAGTAGGCCATTTAAATTTAACTGAAGATAATTTCACAACATTTATCCAGTCGGCAAATCACAGTATGATAGCTGATGAACCTCTATCCATAGGTGGTGACGACTTTGGCCCTTCGCCGTATGAATACCTTAATGCTGGTCTCGTAGCTTGCACAGCAATGACCTTAAAAATGTATGCTCAGAGAAAACAATGGGATTTAAAGGAGGTGTTTGTTTATGTGACACACTCACGTAAACACAGCGATGATCTTAACATGGAATTGGATAAGCCACAATATTTAGATCATATTAGTAAGAAGTTAAAGTTTGTAGGTGAACTGGATGAAAACCAAAAGCAAAGATTAAAAGAAATAGCATCCCGTTGCCCAGTTCATAAAACCATTGCGAGTGAAGTTATATTTGATACTGTAGTTCTTGAGGAATAGAAAGATTCACTATATTTAATCTGGCTAAATTAAACTATTTTGAAGACCTTAATAAAGCTAGCTTATTCGATTTGTACGCTATTAATCTTGTCTGGATGTGCCACTTTTGAAGCACAATATTCAAGTAGCCAATCAAAAGATAGCAGTCTAAATAAAGATATCGAGCATTCATTTTATTTGATTGGTGATGCTGGGAATTCACCTATGGGAGGAATTACACCTGCACTTCAATCATTTAAGGAAGCACTGGAGCAGGCACCTGCCAATAGTACGGCTATATTTTTAGGAGATAACATTTATGAAAAAGGACTTCCAAAAGAATCTGATCCTGGACGTGAATTTGCTGAGTATCAATTAAAGGTTCAAACTGATGCGGCCAAAAATTTTAAGGGAGAGACGATTTTTATTCCTGGTAATCACGATTGGTATGCCGATGGTCCAGAAGGGTTAAAGCGCCAAGAAAAGTATATTGAAGATGTATTAGGGAAAAACACTTTTTTACCAGAAAATGGTTGCCCTATTAAACGCGTACGTTTAGATGCTATTGATATCATTGTAGTAGACAGTCATTGGTATATTACCAATTGGGACAAACATCCCACGATTAATGATAATTGCTTATTTAATACAAGGCAACTTTTTCTCGATGAATTTGAAAGCTTGATTAAAAAGGCAATAGGTAGAACAACTATAGTTGCGATTCACCACCCCATGTATTCTAATGGACCTCATGGTGGCCAATATTCGTTTGGCAGTCATATGACACCTATACCTGTTTTAGGAACATTGAAGAATGTGGTTCGTAAAACGGGAGGCATTGTTGATGTAGACCTGCAACATAAACGATATAATGAACTTAAACGTCGACTGGTCACAGTAGCTCAGCACAATGAAAAAGTCATTTTTGTATCTGGCCATGACCATAATTTGCAGTATATCAAAGCAGATAATTTGCATCAAATAGTTAGTGGCTCGGGCTCTAAATTAACACCAACACGAAATGTTGGAGGAGGGCAATTTTCTTATGGTACTAATGGCTATGCTCAGCTAGATGTTTACAAAGATGGCTCGTCTCAATTAAAATTCTATTCTTCTGATGAACAAAAAGTGGTGTATTCAACAGAAGTTATACCACCTGATCCTGTTTTTGATAAAGATTATCCAGCCAATTTCCCACCTCAAATGAGTGCCTCTATTTTCACAGAAGAAGAAGTAGATGTTGGAGGCTTCTACAGATTTATGTGGGGTGATCGATATCGCAAGCAATATGGTTTAAAAATATCGGCACCAACAGTTAATCTCGATACACTTTTTGGTGGTCTTAAACCAGTGCGAAAAGGAGGAGGAAACCAATCAAAATCCTTAAGATTGGAAGATAAGAATGGTGCGCAATATGTAATGAGGGCTTTGCGTAAACAGGCCTCACAATATTTGCAAGCTGTTGTTTTTACAGAACAGTTTGTTGAAGGTCAATTTGAAAACACCGATGTAGAGGAATTTACTCTTGATGTTTTTTCTGGAGCTCATCCTTATGCACCATTTGTTATTGGTACTTTGGCTGATGGCGCACAAGTGTATCACACTAATCCCGTTTTGTATTACGTGCCTAAACAAAATGCCATAGGAAAGTATAATGATGAATTTGGTGATGAATTATATATGATTGAAGAACATACTTCTGAAGGTCATAGCCACCTCGCAAGTTTTGGTTATCAGGATAAGCTTTTACCTACTGACGAAATGATGAAAAAGATCCATAAAGATGAAGATGTGGTAATTGACGAGGCATCCTATATTAGGGCGCGTTTATTTGATATGCTTATTGGAGACTGGGATCGACATATGGACCAATGGCGATGGATCGAATTTAAGGAAGACGGTAAAAAGGTTTATCGTCCTATGCCTCGTGATCGCGATCAGGCCTTTTCTAAAATGTCTGATGGATTTGCATTTGGTTTAACTGTTGCTTTGGCCCCAGGTACACGATTGCTAAGAAGTTATAGTGAGGACTTAAAAGATGTAAAAGGTGTAAATATTGAACCCTATCCATTGGATATGGAATTGATCCAACATTCAGAAAAGGAAGTATGGGATGAACAAGTAAAAATAATTCAAGAAGGTGTTACAGATGCTGTAATAGAAGAAGCCTTTTTAAATTTTCCAGAAGAAGTTCGTGATGAAGATGCCGAAGAAATTAAGCGGCTTTTGAAGGCAAGACGTTCCAATCTTCAAAAGATTTCTGATCGCTATTTTGAATTGGTGAACAAGTTTGCGGTATTAAAAGGAACCGACAAGGACGATTGGTTTGACATTGAAAGGTTACTAAATGGTAAAACTAAAGTAACCGCCTATCGTATTAAACAAGGAGAAAAAGCTGACATTTTTCATGAACGTATTTATGATCATGAAGAGACC
>CAYZKX010000031.1:0-14134 GCA_964479055.1 uncultured Flavobacteriaceae bacterium | reverse complement strand
GTATGGCGATCTCATGAACAAATTGCCCTTGTCAATTCGGAATACAATAAATTAGAAAGACGACTGCAGGTCACTTTAGATCAAAAATTGCCTGTATATAGAATGTTTGCTTCTATTGAAGAACAGAACAATTGGTTTCAGGCCTCCGATAAACCGGTATTAAGATCCTATATGTCACCAACCATTGAACACATCGACAATCCTTATATCAAGGCTTCTTATGGATTTGGTAAGGTAAATCAAACCGGTCGAATAGATACTGAATTATTGATTCAAACTTTTAAACACTATTTGATAGATAAAGATCAATTCTTGGATTCAACGTTTCAATATGATCAGTTGGAAATTGATGATAAAAAAATGAGGTATCAAAATATTGAGGCCAAACACATTGTGTTTGCCGAGGGTTTCGGATTAAAAAAGAACCCTTTCTTCAAGCATCTTCCTTTAAAAGGAACAAAAGGGGAGTTAGTGACCATCGACGCACCTCTATTAAATATTGATTTCGTTCTTAAATCATCAGCATTTATAATACCATTAGGCGAGCATACTTATCGCGTTGGTGCAACCTATGAATGGACCGATAAATCACATACCGTAACTCAAGAAGCCAGAGACGAACTACTCAATAAATTGTACACTATGATCAATTGCAAATTTAAGGTGCTGGATCAAGTTGCGGGAATTAGACCTACAGTAATTGATAGGCGTCCTTTGGTTGGAAGACATGAACTTCACAAGAACCTGTTTGTTTTAAATGGTTTAGGAACCCGAGGTGTTATGATCGCGCCATTTGTAGCTAAACAATTATTCAATTACATTGAAAATGGAACTGAATTGGTTCCTGAAATTAATTGTTTACGATTTTCCTAATTCTTGAGTGCATCTTTATCAAAATGAATAAAGAAATTGATCCAGATATTTCGTGACAATCGCGTAATAATGGGCATAAATACAATGAGTGTCACAACTATTGAGATAAAAGCCGTCATGGGTTGGAATCCCACTAGGAGATAGCTTATAACAAATGCAGCGACAGCAAAGGCAATTCCTACAGCATAGCTAACATACATGGCACCATAGAAGAAAGAAGGTTCAATTTTATATTTGGTACTACAATGCGAACAGCGTTCATGCATTTTGAGGTTATCAGACAATGCATATGGGTTTTTATTGATATACATGCTTTCTTGATGACATTTAGGACACACACCGGTTAATATAGCATACAACTTATTTCCTTTTTTTTGCACCTTCAATTATGTTATTTTAGCATTTCAGATCGCAAAAATACAGCTTTTAGAATAAGTATTATACCTCAATTTCACAATGTTAAGCATCCATAAACTATCAATATCTTTTCAGGGAGATTATTTATTTCAGGAAATATCTTTCAGACTTAATCAAGGCGATAAGGTTGGACTGATTGGTAAAAATGGTGCTGGAAAATCTACCTTATTACGGATTATTTCGGGTGAGTCAGAATACGACTCTGGGGAATTGGCACTAGAAAAAAGTATTAAAATAGGATTCTTAAAACAGGATATCGATTTTACCCATGGTCGTACAATTCTCGAAGAAACCTATGAAGCTTTTATCGAAATTAGAGCATTAGAAAGAAAGATCGAGGACATTACCAACCAATTGGCAGAACGAACAGATTACGAAAGTGAGGAATACAATCAATTGGTAATTGATCTCAATGATTTACAGCATCAATATGAAATAAGGGGAGGTTATAATTATCAAGGCAACACTGAAAAGATATTGCAAGGCTTAGGATTTGACCGCAAAGACTTCGATAAGCTCACTGATACTTTTTCGGGAGGGTGGCGCATGCGAATTGAACTGGCTAAACTCCTCTTGCAAAACAATGATATCCTTCTGCTTGATGAGCCAACAAATCATTTAGATATTGAATCTATTATTTGGTTGGAAAATTTCCTATCAAATTTTCAAGGTGCTCTGGTAATAGTGTCGCATGATAAAATGTTTTTAGATCGTATTACCAACCGAACAATTGAAATATCACTTGGCCGCATCTATGATTATAACAAGTCGTATTCCAAATACTTAATACTAAGAAATGAAATACGACAACAACAGTTGGCCGCTCAAAAAAATCAGAAAAAACATATCGAGCATACCGAAAAACTGATTGATAAATTTAGAGCAAAAGCCAATAAAGCATCCATGGCACAATCACTAATCAAAAAGTTAGATCGATTAGAACGGATTGAGGTCGATGAAGACGACCACAGTGTCATGACATTAAATTTCCCTGTTTCGGTAAACCCAGGCAAGGTTGTTTTTGAACTTAAAAACGTATCTAAACACTATGGTGATTTGGAAGTGTTGCACAATGTCAATCTTCTTATAGATAGGGGAAGTAAAATAGCATTTGTAGGTCAAAATGGTCAAGGCAAATCAACGCTGGCCAAAGTGATGGTTGGTGAACTGGAACATCAAGGTGCCGTTAAGATTGGTCACAATGTTCAAATTGGTTATTTCGCCCAAAATCAGGCCGAATACCTTGACGGCAATAAAACGGTTCTCGATTGTATGATAGATGCATCAAACGAAACCAACAGGTCTAAAGTTCGAGATATTTTGGGAGCCTTTTTGTTTAGAGGTGATGAAGTTGAAAAATATATTAAGGTGTTATCGGGAGGAGAAAGAAACCGACTGGCGTTAGCCAAGTTGTTATTACAGCCGTTAAATGTATTGGTCATGGATGAGCCTACTAACCATTTAGATATTCAATCAAAAAATGTATTGAAGGAGGCATTGATCCGATTTGAAGGAACTTTAATACTCGTGTCACATGATCGCGACTTTCTTCAAGATTTGAGTACTAAGGTTTATGAATTTAAGGATAAAGCCATAAAAGAATATTTAGGTGATATTGACTTTTATTTAGAACAGCGCAATGTCACCAACTTGCGAGAAGTAGAGAAGCGTACTTTAGTTGAAGTTAAAGAAGAGAAGAAGAGCAATAAGCAATCCTATGAAGATCAAAAGAAACTAAAATCACTAAACAACAAGTTAAGCAAGATTGAATCTCAAATTGCAGAATTGGAGAAAAAGATAAAGGAATGGGATGTTGATCTGGCTACAAATTATGATGCCACAGTTGCTGATCCAAGCTTTTTTGATCAATATCAAAGCAAGAAAGAAGAACTTCAAGTATTAATGGACGATTGGATGACTATTCAATCACAAATCGAATCTAAGTCTTAGCACCCACCTTTTATAGTAATTTTAACTTTAGCCAAGATTAAAATGGATAAATTTGCCCCCACAACCATCAGAACATGTTAAGAAAAATTATTCTCTCCTTATTAGGAGTTGTCCTTATCATAGCCGCATTATTTATTGGCAGAGCTATCAGCAATAGCAAAAAGAGACAACGTCCAATACCTGAAAAAGTAGTAAAGACCGTTTTTACTGACACTGTTCAAAATGAAACGGTTCAGATTGTTATTCCTGCCAATGGTAATTTAGTGGCGAAACGACGTGTAGAACTTTATTCTGAAGTTCAGGGTGTATTTTTAACGCATAGTAAGTTATTTAGACCTGGACAAGAATACCAAAAAGGTGAAGCTTTAATTCGTATAGATGCGTCCGAATATCGCGCCTCGGTTCAATCTGCAAAAAGCAACCTATACAATTCAGTAGCGGCTATTCTTCCTGATTTGCGATTGGATTTCCCAGATGTGTTTAATAAGTGGGAAAGCTATCTTCAAAGTTTTGATTTAAGCAAACCAACACCAGAGTTGCCAAAGACTGAAACAGATAAAGAAAACTATTTTATTACAGGACGTGGCATTATTTCAAGCTACTATAACGTAAAAAACCTAGAACAACGACTAGGAAAATATAATATAAGAGCCCCATTTTCAGGGATTCTTACGGAGGCCTTGGTTACAGAGGGTTCCTTAATTAGAAACGGTCAAAAATTAGGCGAGTTTATAGATCCTGGAGTATATGAGATGGAGGTCGCCTTAAGTAAAGCCTATGCAAATCTGTTAAAGGTTAATGAGGAAGTCCTATTGAACAATCTTGATAATACCGAGGAGTATACCGGAAAGGTAACGCGTGTTAATGGGAAAATTGATGCAAATACACAAACAATTACTGCTTTTGTAGAGGTGCGAAATAATGCTCTAAAAGAGGGCATGTATTTAGAAGCGAACCTAAACGCCAAACAGGAAGAAGATGCTTATGAAATTAACAGGAATCTTGTACTTGAAGGTGAGCAAATATTTATAGTACGTGATAGTATATTAGATGTTATCGATGTTAATCCCGTTTATTTTTCAGATACTAAGGCTGTGGTTAAAAATATCCCTGATGGAACAGTAATCCTTTCAAAACCTGTGCCAGGAGCCTATGCTGGTATGCAGGTTAAGGCCTATGCTTCACCATTGGTCAATTCAGGAACTAATATATCATCAGACAGTATCACTAAATCTGCAGAATAGGCCATGAGACAAGTAGTTGCGTATTTTATAAAACACAGTGTTGCTGTAAATGTCGTCATATTGGCGTTCGTAGTATTTGGATTTTTTGGTGCCTCCAAATTAAAATCTTCATTTTTTCCATTAGTCGATTCAAAAAATGTAATTATTAATGTCACTTATCCTGGTGCCTCACCTCAGGAAGTTGAAGAAGGTATCATTCTCAAAATTGAAGATAATCTCAAGGGTCTTAATGGTGTTGAGCGCGTAACTTCTACATCTAGAGAAAATAGTGGGAGTATAAATGTCGAAATAGAGAAAGGTCGTGATATTGATTTTATGTTACTTGAAGTCAAGAATGCGGTTGACCGCGTGCCAACATTTCCAGTTGGCATGGAGCCTTTAATCGTTGCCAAGCAAGAGGCCTTGCGCCCTACAATTACATTCGCAATTAGTGGTGACAATATTCCTTTAAATACATTAAAGCAAATTGGGAGACAAGTTGAAAACGACCTTCGAGGAATTGAGGGCATCTCTCAAATTCAAATTTCTGGATATCCCGAAGAGGAGATAGAAATTGCTGTAAATGAAACAAGTCTATTGGCCTATGATCTCACATTTTCGGAAGTTGCACAAGCCGTAAATCAGGCAAGTCTGATCACAACCGGAGGAACTATTAAAACAGATGCCGAAGAATATTTAATTCGCGCAAATAATAGATCATATTATGCTGATGAACTTTCAAACCTTGTCGTGAAGTCAGATGCCTCAGGACGTAAGATACAACTTAAGGATATTGCTGAAGTTAGAGATCAGTTTTCGGAGACACCCAATGCCAATTACTTCAATAAGAATCTCTCAATTAATGTAACCATTACAAGTACAAATACCGAGGATCTAATTACATCTGCCGAAAAAACAAAAGCATACATAGAAGAATTCAACCAGAAGTACGATAATGTACAATTAAATGTGGTTCGAGATTTATCAACTACCCTTGTTCAAAGAACTGAGCTTTTAACTGAAAATGCCATTATCGGGATGATTCTAGTGCTCTCATTTTTATCCCTATTTCTTAATACACGGTTAGCTTTTTGGGTTGCCTTTGGGTTGCCAATTTCATTTTTAGGCATGTTTATGTTGGCAGGTCAGTTTGATGTGACCATTAATGTATTATCTCTTTTTGGGATGATTATAGTGATTGGGATCTTAGTGGATGACGGTATTGTTATTGCTGAAAACATATATCAGCATTACGAAAAAGGAAAGACACCTGAACAAGCTGCAATAGATGGTGTTATGGAAGTATTACCGGCAATTGTTTCGGCCATAACTACAACTATTTTGGCTTTCGGAATTTTCTTGTTTTTGGATGGACGAATAGGTGAATTTTTTGGAGAAGTTTCAGTGATAGTTATACTAACATTGTCGGTGTCCTTAATTGAGGCGCTAATAATACTACCTGCCCATTTAGCACATTCAAAGGCTTTAAGGAAACAAAATAAGAAGATAAAAACAGGGATTGCAGGATTTTTTCAAATGATATTTTCCAAATTACGATATATCAATACCTTTGGAGATCGCATCATGCGCTGGTCGCGTGACAAATTATATAGTCCGGTATTACGATTTTCATTAAATCATAAGTTTTTAGCATTTTCATTTTTCATTGTCTTTCTAATCCTAACGCAAGCCAGTGTTGGTGGTGGAATTATTAGGGTTGCATTTTTCCCTCAAATTGCGAGCGATGTTGTAACCATCAACCTCGATATGCCAAATGGTACAAATGAGAGAGTTACAGATAGTATTATTACATACATTGAAAACAAAGCAATTGATGTTACTAATGAAATCGATGCAGAGTATTTAGGTGATGAATACGATCAGCATTTGGTAGAAAACATGATCCGCAATATTGGTCCAGGTTCTGCCACAGCCTCGTTGGTGATCAATTTACTTCCTGGTGAGGAGCGTCCTAATGAAATAACATCATCACTGGTAACTAATCGTATTAGAGAAGCAGTAGGACCTGTTTTTGGTGTTGAAAGTCTGGTATTTGGAGGTGGAGGTAATTTTGGCGGTAGTCCAGTTTCAGTCTCACTATTGGGTAATAATATCAACGAACTTAAAGCTGTAAAAAGAGAATTAAAGCAAAATCTAGAAAACAACATTCTATTAAAGGATGTTACAGATAACGATCCTGCGGGTATCAAGGAAATTAGATTACAACTTAAAGATAATGCTTATGCTCTAGGTTTAGATTTAAGAACAGTAATGGGCGAAGTAAGATCTGCATTCTTTGGCGCTCAAGCACAGCGTTTTCAAAGAGGGCAGGATGAAATAAGGGTATGGGTACGTTATAATAGAGAAGACCGTTCATCTATTAATAACTTGGATAATATGCGTATTACTGCACCAAACGGTCAAAAAATTCCTCTCAAAGAAATTGCGTCATATAGTATTGAACGTGGTGATGTCGCTATTAATCACCTTGAAGGTAGACGGGAAATACAGGTCTCGGCAGATATTAAAGACCCTAAAAAAACAAGTTCTACAGATGTGATGGCCGAGATTCGTGATGAGGTGATGCCTGAGATTTTAGCTAAATATCCAACCGTTACACCATCATATGAAGGTCAAAATCGAGAACGATTAAAGCTCACTAATTCATTAGGCCCAGTGGGACTAACCGTATTAGCATTAATCTATATTATTATTGCCTTTACTTTTAGAAGTTACAGTCAGCCATTGCTATTACTAATAATGATTCCATTGAGTTTGCCTGCTGTTGCTTGGGGACATTGGATTCATGACTTTCCAATTAATATATTATCTCTTTTAGGTATTATAGCACTTATTGGAATTATGGTTAATGATGGTCTTGTTCTCATTAGTAAATTCAACAATAATTTACGGGAGGGTATGCCATTTGACGATGCACTTTATGAAGCAGGACGCTCTCGTTTCCGTGCTATTTTCCTAACTTCATTAACTACCGTTGCGGGATTGGCACCACTGATTTTTGAAGAAAGTAGGCAGGCCCAATTTTTAATTCCAATGGCAGTCTCTATTGCTTATGGAATTGGTTTTGCTACATTATTGACTCTGGTTGTTCTCCCCATTTTCTTGTCATTCAGTAATTTTGTCAAGCAGAAAACGAAGTGGCTTATCACTAATAGGGATATCTCAAAAGAAGAAGTAGAACGTGCAATTAAAGAACAATATTAAAATGGGAAGTATTAAATCTATAGTTGCTTTTGCTTTTGTTTGGGTTGTAACCCCATTATTTGCTCAGCAAATGCTGTCGAAAGATGAGGCCATTGCCACTGCATTAGAACATAACTACGGTGTGAAGATATCTAATAATAATGTAGAGATCGCCGAAAACAATCAGGATTTATTAAATACAGGATTATTACCTATTATAACAGGTAACGCTGGTGGCTCTTATAGTTTGGATAATACTGAAGCGCAATTTGCAAATGGTGATGTCACTACATTAGATGGTGCCGAAAGTACACGATATAATGCATCGGTCAATTTAAACTATTCTCTTTTTGATGGGTTGGGAAGGCATTATAACTATAAGATATTGAAGCAGCAATATCAATTGTCCGAACTTCAGGCTCGAGAAACAATAGAGTTTACTATCACTGAATTGCTTACCGTATACTATACCGTTGCCCAACAGAAGGAAAATCAAACGGCACTCAAAGAAGCGTTTAATATATCCAAAGACCGACTTACGCGCGCCGAATATCAGTTTCAATATGGACAAAGCTCGAAGCTGGAAGTGTTAAATGCACAAGTTGATATTAATAACGATAGCATAAATTTGTTAAATGCTACGCAACAACTTAAAAATACCAAACGTAGCCTAGGCTTTATATTAGGTCAAGAGATGTCGACTGAGTTTGAAGTAGATACCCTAGTGACATTTTTACTGCAATTAAATAAGGATGACCTACTCAATAAGGCGAGAGCAAATAATGTGTTGCTGTCTCAATTGGATAAATCAATTACCATAAGTGAGTATAATATTAAATTGAATAAATCTGATTTGTTGCCATCAATAGGTGTAACAGGATCTTATGGTTGGGCTAAAAACAACAATAATGCTGCTTCGTTTATTGCATCATCTACCAATACAGGATTGACGGCAGGATTGAATTTAAATTGGAATATTTTTGATAGTGGAAGTACCATTACACGCGTTAAGAATGCCAATATTGATTTGGAAAACCAAAAACTTCAAAAGGAAGAATTAATACTATCCATAGAAACTGATTTTAGAAATGCCTGGGACGATTATCAAAATAAACTAACGATCTACCAAGTGCAGGAAGAAAATATTATTACTGCACAGAATAATTTTGATCGTACCCAAGAACAATTCAGGATCGGACAAGTTACATCCATAGAATTCCGTCAAGCTCAGGTCAATTTAATCACTGCCGAAATCAGTCGAAATCGTGCAAAATATGCGGCTAAAATTGCCGAATTAGTAGTTTTACAATTGAGTGGTGAACTACTAAATGTGCAATTGTAAAACCTAAAAAAACACCTCAAAAGGCCAAAATATCGACGTACAACACACCTAAAAGTAGTTAAATTCTTACGCAAGTGTTGTTGAACGAAAAAAATTGGCAGATTAACCTATATCTCTTAAGTTAGTGCCAGATTAATGCCCTCAACATCAAATCTGCTATTATGAAAACTTTAAAATTTACATTAGTGTTATGTCTTATTTCTGCATTTGCATTTGCAGGTGTCACTTCTAAAGAAAAAGACGCATTACTAGCGCTTTACAACGCTACACAAGGACAAAATTGGACAACTTCATGGGATTTAGATGCGCCAGTTTCTTCATGGACTGGGGTAACTGTTACTGATGACAAGGTTGTTTCTATCGATTTAAGCGCGAATAACCTAACTGGTGAACTTCCAGAAAAAATAGGTGATTTAGAGAATCTAGAATCTCTTGTGCTATTCAGGAATAATATTTCAGGAAATATTCCGAATTCTATTGGAAATTTATCCAAATTAAAGACTTTGAATATTGCCTTCAATAAATTGGAGGGAGAATTACCAGAAACTATAGGTAATCTATCATCATTGGTAACATTGGAATTGTTTATGAATCGTATTTATGGAACGATTCCAGCATCTATTGGTGGTTTGACCAATTTAGAAAAACTGGAAATGTTCAATAATGATTTAAGCGGTAATATGCCAATAGAGATCGGCCAACTTTCTAATTTAAAGGAGATGTACCTAAGTAGTAATCGCTTATCAGGGAGAATTCCAAGCTCAATAAAAAATCTAAGTAACCTTAAAACATTAAGTCTTTTTGACAATAAATTTTTTGGTGCTGTACCTTCAAGTTTAGGTGAGCTAACCAATTTGGAGGAATTGATTCTATCTGATAATTTATTTTATGGAAATGTACCACAAGAATTGGCAAATTTGGACAAAATAAAAGTAATGATGCTTAATAATAATGACCTTAAAGGTGATTTTGCATCAATTCAAAATGCATTGCCTAATTTGATTCAGTTTGAATATAAAAATATTAACGACACTAAAAATACTGCTGTTGCCGATACCGATTAAACAGCACGAACACTAATTTTTTAGATTTAATAGCAGGAAAATGCCACTCCTTAAAAAGAGTGGCATTTTCTTTGCTTTATAGTTGCTATAATAAAAATCGGTTGTATATTTGCAATCCTATATCGCGGGGTAGAGCAGTAGGTAGCTCGTCGGGCTCATAACCCGAAGGTCGCTGGTTCGAGTCCAGTCCCCGCTACAGTCAGCCAAATACGAAAGTGTTTGGCTTTTTTTATTCTTGTCCAACGAATGGCACGAGTTAACCCAATCCCAAATACATTAATTCAAATACGTAATATTAGGTATCTTCACTATTAATCTATATCTCATACCATATTCAGTTCAATATTGATTTAATATATTTGAAGGAATGAGATATAAAGAATACCATCCCAACCGAATTTTAGAAAAATCAATAGAGTTGTTTTGGACAAATGGAGTTAATGGCTGTTCTATAAATGATATCGTTGAATATACTGGCGTAAATAGATTTTCGCTGTACAACGAATTTGAAAATAAAAATGGAATTTTATATGCTTCATTTGGCTTATATAAAGAACGTTTTTGTGATACTAAATTAGCAATACTCGATAAGAAGAATGATCTCATCCAAGTTTTGCTGGAATTTTATTTGTCATTTTTAAGGGATAATCTAATTCCAGGTTGTTATTTTATTCATGTTGGTACAGAATTGGCTGATAGCGATGATAGAGTTAAGTCCAGTCTTAAGGAATATTTAAGTGAAATAGAAATTCAATTTGATAAATTATTGATACGTCATGATTATTCCCAATCTGAGGCCAGCTATATCTCTAAACATCTTTTAGGCTTGTATTGCACGGCTATGAGTTTTTGTTTAATTCATGACAATCAAGAACAAGAAAGATATTTATCTAATAGCATTAACTTAATTCTTTCAAAAAATGGCTAGAACCCTTAACGTATCATATGATGATCTAATTGAAAAATCTCAAAGAATATTTTGGTTGAAGGGATATAAAGGAATTTCCGTATCCGAGTTGTCCGATTATTTAGGTGTCAGTCAATCTGTGTTATATAACAAGTATTCCAAGGAATTGTTGTTTAATGCCTCTTTAGACTACTATACAAACACCTATTCCGATCCGTTCTTAAGTCAACTTCGGGCATCAACAGGAGGTTTAGAATCATTGAAATTATTTTTTTATGATTTAATTCAAGCATTAAAAGACAAGACTTTTCCAAAAAGCTGTTTGATGGTCAATACCATTGTCGAACTGAGAAATGAGAGCGAAGATGTTGTTAATAAATACGATTCATATTTAGAAGTTCTAAAAGAGAGTTATGTTGTAGTGCTTAATAAAGCCTTTAAACTAGGTCAATTTAAGAAAGTAGAAAATATTGATGCGTATGCTGATTTCCTGTTGGGAGTTATCTTTAGTATGAGCATTTTATACAAATTGAATGATATTCCAAGACTACGTGAGTATATTGATGAACAATTGTCCTTCATTATTTAATTCGATTAACTGAACGCTATTTTTTTTTGAGAAACCCTGCCTGCATAGATTTGTTTAACAAATTTTAAAAATCATTATTATGAATAGTGTTAAAGTAGTCAAGCAAATCAATTCGCAACCAGCTAAAGTATGGCAAGAACTATCTTCTTTTAGAGGTATTGAAAAGTATTCGCCAATCGCAAGTTCAACCACAATAGGAGTGGGAAATGGATCTAAACGCACCTGTGTTATGCCTGATGGGGCAGAAATAAATGAAATACTGAATTTTACTAAAGATGATAAAATGGAAATGCAATACATAATTACGGATGGACCATTTCCTGTGACCGATTATGTTAGTAATGTAAAAATAACCCAAATAGATGCTCACAAAAGTGAAGTGTCTTGGGATTGTAATTTCAATTCTTCTCCAGAAGTCGCTGAGGAAATGAAAAACTTATTCAGTGGTTTTTACAATGTAATAATTGATAATTTAGAAACTTATTTGGCTGAATAATCGATATCAAAAATAAGTATCTACTCAGATGATTTATCAAATACGATGGCGCCATCAAATATGGTCATAACCACCTCGGTTTTCAATACTTCATCTTCAGGAACGGTCATGATATCTTGATCATAGATAGTGAAATCAGCTAGTTTCCCAACAGTTATAGAGCCTTTAATGTCCTCTTCAAAAGCGCCATAGGCAGCATCTAAGGTGTAAGACCTAAGGGCTTGTTCCCTGGTCATTTTTTGTTCTGGTTCATAGCCACCTTCGGGTGTGCCTTTTAAGGTCTTTCTGCTAATACTGGCATAAAAACTGGCAATGGGATTAATAGGTTCTACAGGGACATCAGTACCATTGACAATTGGGATACCACTTTGTAATAGATCTTGCCACATATATGCGCCTTCTACAATACGTTTTTCACCTAAGCGGTCAATAGCCCAAGGCCTGTCAGACGACATATGTACGGCTTGCATAGCAGGGATGACACCCAATTCGGCAAATCGTGGAATGTCATCAGGATGTAAATGCTGCGCGTGTTCAATGCGAAATCTATGATCTGTTTCCTGCATAGACAATTCATTTAAAGCCATTTCATAACGATCGAGTATTTCTTTATTGGCGCGATCACCAATGGCATGCGAACACACCTGAAAGCCATTATTAAGTCCGTTCAAAGATGTTTCTTTTACAAACTCCATAGGAAGCGTTTCATGACCAAAATGACCAGGTTGATCAGTATATTCTTCCAATAACCAAGCGCCTCTCGATCCCAAAGCACCATCACAATTTAACTTAACAGAACGAATAGTAAAGCGATGGTCTGGATCAATATTTGGTCCTTTTTCATACCATTCGTTAAGCAGGTCTTTATCCCAGCCAGTGAGCATGGCATATATTCTAATATTCATATTGCCATTTGATTTCATGTCCTCATACAAGGCTATGGTTTCTCTTCCAATACCGGCATCATGAAAACTGGTGATGCCATGTTTATGGCAATTTTCAATGGCCAGATCAAAGGCTTTGGCATTAGTCTCTGGCGTGTTTTTTGGGATGTGTTTTTCTATTAGAGATTCTGCATTCTCATTAAATATTCCGGTTGGTCTTCCCAATCCATCAAGAAATACTTCACCACCTTCAATCTCGTAATTCTTTATGCCTTCTTTTGATAAGTTCATTAACCCCGCAATCTCCATTGCCCTTGCATTTGCAAATCCAGCATGACCACTGGCATGCCTTAAATACACAGGATTGTCAGGCGAGACTTCACTCAATCTATAGTGCGTTTGAAAGCCATTGACCATATCTGGTGGGATACTGTCCCATTTGCTTTGATGCCATCCTCTTCCAACAATCCATTCACCAGGTTGCGCCGTTTCAACTCGTTTTGCCACGGCATCAATAATGTCTTGATAGCTAGTTGTGCTCATGAGATCAAGATTGAGAACATTGTAGCCCATACCCATAAAATGACCATGACCTTCTATTAATCCAGGGGTCATGGTTTTTCCTTCGAGATCAAGCATACTTGTTTCGTTATCTCTATAAGTCTCGGCTTCCTCCAGACTCCCAACAAATAATATTTTATTGTCTTTGATGGCCACTGCTTCAACACTAGGTTGATTGGTATCTACAGTATAAATAGGGCCTCCATATATGATCATTGAGGCCATTTCACTTTCTGATTTTGCACAAGAAAAATTCAAAACGATGGCAATTGCAAGTACAAATAGCATAGAATAGTTTAATCTCATAAGTGTATTTTTAACGGATGTAAGTTACAATATTTAAAGTACTTCAATAAGTTTCTATTTTTGCAATATGATAGATAATTTTCACAATGAGTTCTTCGGAATAGGAATTCAAAATGGAAAGACTCCAGAAAATTTAGGCGTGCTTTGGCGCACCGCACAAAATATGGGAGCAAGTTTCATATTCACTATAGGCAATCGCTATGCCAAGCAAGCTTGCGACACGCACAATGCAGTTAAATCCATGCCCTATTTTCACTATGATACTTTTGACGATTTTTACGAGCACCTTCCCATAGGCGCCATGTTAGTTGGTGTTGA
>CAYZKX010000030.1:0-14504 GCA_964479055.1 uncultured Flavobacteriaceae bacterium | reverse complement strand
CAATACTATTCGAGATACGTTGGTAAAAGACTTTAACATCATTAAGCCCAAAATTGCGCTGCTAGGCATTAATCCGCATACAGGAGATAATGGTGTTATTGGAGAAGAGGACGATACCATATTAAAGCCTGCTTTGGCTAAACTACAAGATTCCGGAATATTAGCCTATGGCCCATATGCTGCCGATAGCTTTTTTGGAGCAAACCACCATAAAAAATTTGATGCTGTAGTCGCTTCTTATCACGATCAAGGGTTGATTCCATTTAAAACCATGTCTTTTGGGAAGGGTGTTAATTTTACCGCCGGATTAAGTAAGATTAGAACTTCACCAGACCACGGAACGGCATTTGATATAGCAGGAAAAGGCGAAGCCGATCCTTCATCATTTAAAGAAGCATTGTATTTAGGATTACGAATTTTCAAGAACAGAAAGATGCATCTCGAATACAGTGCTAATCCCTTGCAAAAACAAGACACTAGGGCAGATTCAAAAAAACAGGATCTTAGCTCTCAGCCTTAATTTTATTTTATATATTTGCACGCTCGAAACGTATTAGGTCATGAAGGCATTGAAAATGTATGATATACAATTTGTAGGGTTGAAAGAAGGCGTTCACGATTTCGAGTTTGATATTGATCAATCGTTCTTTGATATTTTTGGGTATGATGAGTTTAATAAGGCCGATGTTAAAGCACATATTGATTTAAGAAAAAAGCCTACGCTTTTAGAATTGAACTTTAACGTATCAGGCTATGTGAACGTAAATTGTGATCTTACAAACGAACCTTATAATCAAGATATTAGTAATACTCTGGATCTTGTAGTTAAGTTTGGCGATGAATATAATGATGAGAACGATGAGATTTTGATTATTCCAAGAGGAGAATATCAAATTAATGTAGCTCAATTAATTTATGAGTTGATCGTATTGGGAGTACCATCAAAGCGCATTCATCCAGGTGTGATCGATGGCTCATTACAATCGGATATTTTAAAAAAACTCGAAGAATTAAGCCCAAAAGAAAAAAAGAACGCTAACGAGAATGAAACCATTGATCCTCGTTGGAATACATTAAAGAAATTATTAACGGATAAATAACATATAAAATGGCACATCCTAAAAGAAAGATCTCTAAAACTAGAAGAGATAAACGCAGAACGCATTATAAGGCTTCTATGCCGCAAATAGCGACCTGTCCTACTACAGGAGAAGCACATCTCTATCACAGAGCCCATTGGCATGAAGGTAAATTGTATTACCGTGGTCAGGTATTAATAGATAGCTCTGAAGAAGAAAATGTAGCATAATTATTATGCATGCATATATTAAAGCGCTCACTTGTGAGCGTTTTTTTTATGATATATTTTTCTAAAAGCTAAAAACACCTTAATTTGCGTGAAATTTGCTCAAAAAAGGTGAATTTTATTTGTTTTTGGTCGTTTTTAGCAAATTTTTGAGCAAAATTAAAAACATATGAGCAACATCACAGCCGCAATTACAGCTGTAGGAGGATATGTTCCTGACTATGTATTAACTAATCAGATTTTAGAAACGATGGTTGATACAAACGATGAATGGATCACCACTAGAACAGGAATCAAAGAACGACGAATCTTAAAAGATGAAGGTAAAGGCTCCTCCTTCCTCGCTATTAAAGCAGCAGAAGATCTTATCGGTAAATCTGGCGTAAATCCAAAAGACATAGACTTAGTAATAGTAGCTACTGCTACTCCCGATATGAAAGCCGCTTCTACATCGGCTTATGTAGCGACTTCAATTGGCGCTACAAATGCCTTTTCATTCGATCTAGAGGCCGCCTGTTCAAGCTTTTTATATGGCATGAGTGTGGCAGCTCGATATATCGAATCGGGCAAATATGATAAAGTGTTATTGATTGGCGCTGATAAAAATTCTTCATTTATAAATTATAAAGACCGTGCGACCTGTATCATTTTTGGTGATGGTGCTGGAGCAGCTTTGTTTGAACCTAATCACGAAGGCCTTGGTGTGAAGGATGAGTATTTAAGAAGTGATGGTTCTGGACGGGAATTTTTACAAGCGACTTATGGGGGTTCTTCGTACCCAATTACACAAGAGGCTTTTGATGAGGGCAAACATTATGTGTTCCAAGACGGTAAAACGGTGTTTAAAAATGCCGTATTTAATATGGCTGATGTAGCTGAAAAAATTCTTGAACGAAACAACCTTGAAAAGAAAGACATTGATTGGCTAGTGGCGCATCAGGCTAACAAGCGTATAATAGATGCCACTGCTAATAGAATAGAATTAGATGAAAGTAAGGTAATGATGAACATACATAAGTATGGTAATACCACGTCAGCAACACTACCCTTGCTTCTTAACGATTACGAGTCACAATTAAAAAAAGGCGATACGTTAATATTTGCTGCTTTTGGCGGCGGTTTTACTTGGGGCTCAATTTATCTAAAATGGGCTTACAATAACTAACAAACTAATTTAAAAAAAGACTTATTATGGAACTAAAAGAGATTCAAAACTTAATAAAATTTGTTGCTAAATCAGGCGCAAGTGAGGTTAAGCTTGAAACCGGAGATGTAAAGATAACGATCAGAACAGGCTCTGATACGACAATAGTTCAACAGGCACCGGTCGCCGTACCTACATCTGCACCAACTGTGATAGCGGCAACCCCAGCTGCAACCCCAGCTCCGGCAGAAGCTCCTGCAGAAGCCACTCCGGCAGCACCAGCTGCCAATGGAGATGATTCAAAATACATCACAATCAAATCTCCAATAATTGGAACGTTTTACAGAAAACCAGCTCCTGATAAACCAACATTTGTTGAGGTTGGGGATTCCATTAGTGAAGGCGATGTGTTATGTGTTATTGAAGCCATGAAATTATTCAATGAGATCGAATCAGAGATTTCAGGTAAAATAGTAAAGGTTTTAGTTGACGATTCTTCACCTGTAGAGTTTGATCAACCATTATTTTTAGTGGACCCATCATAATGAAAACTCACAATTTTCAATTCAATTAGTCCTATAAACTAAAAAATAGGATTTCGTTATTAATCCTTGAAAATTTGAAAAGATTATGTTTAAAAAAATACTAGTAGCCAATAGAGGTGAAATAGCATTACGTGTTATTAGAACCTGTAAAGAAATGGGTATTAAAACGGTAGCCGTTTATTCCACGGCTGATGCCGAAAGCCTTCATGTTAAATTTGCAGATGAGGCTGTATGTATTGGCCCAGCCCCAAGTCCAGAATCTTATTTAAAGATTTCGAATATTATAGCTGCTGCCGAAATTACGAATGCTGATGCCATACATCCTGGATATGGCTTTTTATCAGAAAATGCCAAATTCTCAAAAATTTGCGCTGAACATGACATAAAATTTATTGGAGCCTCACCCGAAATGATTGATAAAATGGGTGACAAAGCTAATGCCAAAGCTACAATGAAAGCTGCTGGTGTTCCTTGTGTCCCAGGTAGTGATGGTGTTATAGAATCGTTTGAACAATGTGAAAAACTAGCCGTGGAAACAGGTTATCCTGTTATGCTTAAAGCTTCCGCCGGTGGTGGAGGAAAAGGGATGCGTGCAGTATGGAAACCAGAACATTTGAAGGATGCTTGGGATTCGGCAAGACAAGAATCTAAAGCCGCATTTGGCAACGATGACATGTACATGGAAAAACTAATTGAAGAGCCTAGACATATTGAAATTCAAGTGGTAGGTGATTCTACTGGACGAGCTTGTCATTTATCAGAACGGGATTGCTCGGTACAAAGGCGTCATCAAAAACTAACTGAAGAGGTGCCGTCGCCATTTATGACTAACGCGCTTCGCAAAAAAATGGGTGAAGCTGCAGTTCGTGCTGCAGAATATATTAACTATGAGGGCGCAGGAACGGTCGAGTTCTTGGTAGATAAACACAGGAAATTCTATTTCATGGAAATGAATACACGTATTCAAGTGGAACATCCCATTACTGAACAAGTGATAGATTTTGACCTCATTCGAGAGCAGATATTGGTGGCTGCTGGCGTTCCAATTTCAGGCAAGAATTATACCCCTAACTTACATTCAATTGAGTGTAGGATAAATGCTGAAGATCCTTTTAATGATTTCCGTCCATCCCCTGGTCGCATAACAACTTTGCACGCACCTGGAGGACACGGGGTAAGATTGGATACACACGTCTATGCTGGTTATATTATTCCGCCAAATTACGACTCTATGATTGCCAAATTAATAACAACAGCGCAAACAAGAGAAGAGGCCATAAATAAAATGAAAAGGGCTTTAGAAGAATTTGTGATTGAAGGGATTAAAACCACAATCCCATTTCATAGACAACTTATGGAACATCCAGA
Organism: uncultured Flavobacteriaceae bacterium; assembly: GCA_964479055.1. Lineage (GTDB taxonomy): Bacteria > Bacteroidota > Bacteroidia > Flavobacteriales > Flavobacteriaceae > CAYZKX01. The sequence continues at coordinate 10,141 of CAYZKX010000030.1, read as the reverse complement.
TTATTTGGCAGGTAATTACACCACAAAATTTATGGAAGACTTTAAAATGCAAGTGGTTGAAGAATAAAAGAAACTCCGAATTTAATTCGGAGTTTTTTTATGTACCTTTAACACATGACTACTATTAGAACCAAAAATACAAATCAAATGCCCTGGGTATTAATCCCTGGATTATAACACACTTTCCAAATTTCGGTTCTTCAAATAGTATTAATTTAAATTCAGAAAAATGAAATCAGTTATAGTGTTAGGCGCTGGTATGGTAGGCAGTGCAATGGCTATTGATATGGCCAAAAAACACAACGTTACCATTGCAGATGTTAGCACCTCAAGTTTAGAGAAAACAAAAGCTCGAAATTCAAATATTGAAACACAAGTTTTGGATGTTACTGTTAAATCAAACCTTGTAAAAGCTATTGAACCTCATGACCTTGTGATTTGTGCAGTCCCAGGATTTTTAGGTTTCAATACCTTAAAAACCATAATTGAATCTAAAAAGAATGTGATTGACATCTCTTTTTTTCCAGAAAATTCTTTAACCCTCGATGCTCTAGCGAAAGAAATGGGTGTCACTGCTATAGTAGATTGTGGTGTTGCCCCAGGGATGGACAATGTAATTCTTGGATATTACAATGAGCAAATGAAGCTTACGGATTTTGAATGTTTGGTAGGCGGATTACCAAAGCACAAAAAATGGCCGTTTAGTTATAAGGCACCGTTCTCGCCTATTGATGTGATTGAAGAATACACTAGGCCAGCACGCTATGTTGAAAATGGGGAAACCATTGTACGTGAAGCCCTCACTGATTGTGAATATGTGGAGTTTGAAAATATAGGAACCTTAGAATCTTTCAACAGCGATGGATTGCGCTCTATCATCTTTACTATGCCACACATCAAAAATATGAAGGAGAAAACATTACGTTATCCTGGGCATGTAGAATACATAAAAGTTCTTAAAGAAAGCGGATTCTTTAATGAAGAACCTATGACGTTTGGTGAAACTAAAATCTCACCATTGGATTTCACAAGTCGTATCTTGTTTAATGAATGGAAACTTAATGATGGAGAAGAAGAACTTACCGTTATGCGAGTAACTGTTAAAGGTGAAAATGGAAACGGACAAATTGAAGAAATACAATATGATTTATTAGACGAATATTGCCACGACACTAAAACATCGTCAATGTCGCGAACAACAGGCTATACGGCTACGGCCGCAGCTAATTTGTTTTTAGATGGCATATTTAACGAAAAAGGAGTATTTCCACCGGAATTAGTTGGCAAACATAAATCCTGTTTTGATTATTTTATGAAGTATCTTGAAGAACGAAACGTGATTTATAGAAAGTCTTCACAAATTGTTTCATGAAAACTTCATGATTTAATTTTCAGGAATACCTCTTGATTTTCATTTATTGGTGTTGGGTTTTCAAAGAAGATCGTTTTATTGTTTTGGGTACTCTCAATAAGATAATAAGAACCTTTAAAATAACTTCTTTTAACAGTTACAAAAATGTCGCTCTTGGGTACCACGGTTAGGTTGTGCGCATAAACCAGACCATAATCATCTAGTAGGTTATATTCCCCAAAAAAAGAAGCAACTTGTGGCGTGCCCGGAGATGAATATAATTCCAAAGGATTACCTGAAGCTACAACCTTACCATTTTGAAGCACGACCATAGTATCAGAGAATGGTAACACATCTTCTTTATCATGAGTAGCGATAATACAGCTAATCTGGTTTTCTTTCAAATAGTTAAAAACACTTCTTCTTAATTTCTGCTTTTTAAAATTATCAATATGGCTGAAAGGCTCATCCAATAAAAGGATCTCAGGGGCTTTAGCCAAGGCCTGGGCCAGAGCAACCCGTTGTTTTTGTCCGCCACTCAAAAACTGAACTTTGGTATGAGCGAATGCTTGGAGTTCAACAATATTTAGTAGGGTGTTAATGCGATGGCTTTTTTTACCTAAATAAAAATTAGAGAGATGTTTTCCAATGTTTTCTGCTACAGTGATGTATGGCATTAGGTCGAATTCTTGAGCCACATACTTAATATAATCTTGACCTACCACCAAATTGTATTTAGGTCCAAGTACCTTTTCATTTTTCCAACTAATAGATCCTTGATCAAGATCCAGTTCACCGTAAATAAGTTTTAAGAGTGTGGTTTTTCCTGATCCGCTTTCGCCCACAATAGCAAGATGCTGCCCCTTGTCACATGTAAAAGATAAGTTTTTCAAGGTGGTATTTTCCCCATAGGCGAACGTTATGTTTTCTACTTTTAGCATTACGTTAAAAATAAAAAAAAGCCCTTGTATTGAACAAGAGCTCTTTTAATATTGCAATTCGCATTATTATTGCTTAATGAATTTTTGAGTTTTAATTTGATTATTGTTCATAATTCTCAAGATATACGTTCCGGCACTTAATTCTGAAACATCAATTTGATTAGAATTAAATTTACTATTCAATACACGTCTGCCACCGATATCAAATACAGAATAAATAGCTTTATCAAAACCGTAAGTGGTATTTAAATTGATAATACCTTTAGTTGGATTTGGATACAGTATCAAATCATTTACAAATGTATCTTGTAAACTAAGCGTTTCACCTTCTGTTACACATGTAATATCATTAATTGTTGGATTGAATACAACGTCGACGATTCCTGAAGGCCAGTAAATGGTCATTTTATCGACCTCTGTTTCTGAACCAATTCCAAAATGTGTATTAAGGCTATTCATAAACCTAAACCCTTCACCACTTCTAACGTCTCTAATTTGAGTCATTTCGTCAACCTCTCCTAAATTAGTAACGATTTCGATTCTTGCACCTATACCATTAATATTACTTGATGTACCAACTGTGCATATTTTTAGCCAGTTATTTGCATTACCGTCGTTGTAAAAAATATCAGTTCTAAACATATCTATAAATCCGTTGTTATCAAGGTCGCCAAAACCCCCTCCAAAACCTCCAAGTACGTCTTCATCAACGGTAAAAGTACCATCACCATCATTATAAAGAATATCACCATTAACATAAATATCAAGCCAACCATCATTATCAAAGTCAATAAATACGTTTTCATAGTAAAATGATTGGGAAGCTGTTACGCCTGAACTTACAGAAACATCGGTAAAAGTATTACCGTCATTGCGCATAAGTTTGTGTTGTATTCCGTTAACACTCGAACCCACAAAGCAGTCCATATCACCGTCATTGTCATAATCTCCCCATGCTGCAGACCAGGTGTTAATTTCATCTTTAAGATTTAAAGTAGTAGCTATTTCAGTAAAGGATCTATTGCCATTATTTTGATGCAATTCATTTTCACTTCTTGCTGATGGTGACCCTCCTGCATTACATTTGGCAATGAACAAATCATTGTCTCTATCATTATCAAAATCAATCCAAATAGATCCATAATTACCACCAGAAGGATAAACACCAAGTCCTTCGGGAATACCATCAGGATCTGCACCTTCATAAAGCGTTAAGTTATTGCTGCCATCATTCAACCAATATTCATTGGGCTCAATATCATCGCAGACAAAAATATCCAGGTGTCCATCGTTATCAATATCTACAAAATTTGTGCGTTGCGTAAAAACTGAATTACTTATTGCAGCTACTTTGTACACATAATCGCTTCCAGTACCCGTTGCGGAAGGATCATAACGAAGTACTTGTGCACCAGTACTACTTCCCCAAACTAAATCGTTAAACCCATCGGCATTGTAATCACCTGCGGCTAAACTCCAAGATGGTGGATAATCAGCATCAATAGAATAACTTGACACATTAAAAGTGCCGTCAGGTTGCTGATAGTATATAGTAATGGTAGAGGTTGTAACACCAACAAGATCATCAAGGTTATCTCCATTCATATCCACAGTAGCTAGATCTGTACCAGAAACACTTACAGATTGAGTGGTAAAACTCACCTGTCCTATCGCAATGATAGGCGTGAGAATAATCAGAATTAAGAATAATGTATTTTTTTTCATTTTTAATTTAATTTACTAGTAACAATTTATATTTAATGAGTTGATCCATAATTCTATGAGAGCAACACCTTCTTCGTGCACTAAGGTACGACCAATTAATGGCATTTTAAACTCTTCTTCTTCAGATGCTATTCTAAAGTATAGCGATGAAACATTTTGGTCGCCAGGTTTTATAATATGAGAGAATTCGTCACCAACATAGAAAAGATTTTCAACACAAACGCCTAAGCTAGTATCATCTTCATAATCGGAATACGCCAATCCTATTTGGCCATAGTCGCAATAACCACCCTCTGTATGACAATGAGCACAATTAATATCAAAATAGGAACGAACTCGCTTATTTAATGGTTGAGACACATCTTTCCAATCAACTGTTGACACAATATTTGAGGGAATATCACCATTTAGATAACCTTGATCAATCAATTTGCTTAACTGATTCATTTGACCTTCTGTATAATTATAAACCTTATTTAAATTTTGCGGTTTAGGGCCTATAGGTATAGGTGATTCATTGTTATTATGACAAGTAAAACACTCTGCAATTCTTGGTACCCTATAATTTACACTTTTGGTTTCTCCTTCTTCGATCCAATCAAAAGCTACAACACTAGCCTCAGTTGTAAAATAGGCTTCAGTTTGATCATCATTCCATACATAATTAGCAAATCGCCAGGAATTCTCCAATTTAAACATTAACCTGGTTTCAATGATCTTAGTTGCATTGTCAGGTAGCACGTTGTCATAATAAAAGTTCTTTATTAAAACGGTTCCATCAGGAAAATCCAACACACTATAATCATTTACATAAGTGGCTTGCACGTTATCTGGCATCCAGATAAAGCGTTTTTTCTTTGCATAATCAGTAAAAAGAGTTGAATTGAGATTATAAGGAATAACACCATATGTTGGATTTAACTCTTTGAGATCACCCTCAAAAAAGTTGTATTCAGATAAGGTTTCATATGGCACCTCATTAAAGTTGAAAACTACAGGTGATACAGGATCTGGTTCAATTAACTCATATCCATTATCGTTGGAGCACGAATAAAGTCCGCATACCAAAAGCAGATACAAACAATAAGCAGTGTACTTTTGCAACATTTATAGAAAATTTGGATGCCCAATGTAGAAAAAAGGACAAAACACTTAGAATTAATTAGTTATAATGCATGATTTTCACTACAACCTACCCTTTTGTTTAAAATACTACCCTTATTGAATAGTTATATTAACCCTTTGCTTAAAAGGTGTTCAGCGATTTGAATTGCATTTGTAGCGGCCCCTTTACGTAAATTATCACTTACAATCCACATATTCAAACTTTTAGGCTGCGAGCCATCTCTTCGTACTCTCCCAACAAACACATCGTCCTTGCCATTGGCATAGATTGGCATAGGGTACATATTCATTTCGGGGTTGTCTTGTAGTGTCACGCCTGCAGTATCACGCAATAGATTCCGTACTGCTGTCAAGTCGAAATCCTTTTCAAATTCAATATTTACTGCTTCACTATGGCCCCCAGAAGTTGGTATTCGAACTGCAGTTGCTGTTATAGCAATTGTTCGATCATCAAGTATTTTTTGAGTTTCTCTCACCAACTTCATTTCCTCTTTAGTATAGCCATTCTCTTCAAAGCTATCACAATGAGGAATGGCATTTTTGTGAATGGGATAAGGATATGCCATTTCCCCATTAACACCCATCATTTCGTTCTCCAATTGCTTAACAGCTTTAGCTCCTGTTCCTGTAATTGATTGATAGGTTGAAATTACAAGACGTTTAATTTTATACGCTTTATGTAAAGGCGCCAACGCTACAACCATTTGAATCGTTGAGCAGTTGGGATTGGCAATAATCTTGTCATGTTTTGTTAAGATATTGGCATTTACCTCGGGGACCACCAAATGTTTTGTTTTGTCCATTCGCCAGGCCGAGGAATTATCTATAACTGTAGTGCCAATGGCTTCAAATTCAGGAGCCCATTTTTTGGAAATGTCCCCTCCAGCTGAAAACAATGCGAGGTCAGGTTGCATTTGCATAGCCTTTTCCATTCCTACTACTGGTACATCCTTATCATGAAAACGCACTGTTGTACCAACTGATCTTGCCGATGCTACTGGAATGAGGAGCGATACAGGGAACAGCCTTTCTTGGAGTAATTTTAACATAACAGTGCCAACAAGTCCGGTGGCTCCAACAACAGCTACTTTCATTTTATTTGGGTTTAACTGTGACAAAAGTAACTATTCTGGATAAAAAAGAACCACTTCTTTAACAGAAGTGGTTTAAGGATTAAATGTGTAGTGTAGCGGTAAGCGCTATCTCTTATTTTTTGAGTGCATCTCTTATCTCGGTTAAAAGATCGATTTCAGAAGGCCCTGCAGGAGCTTCTGGTTCTGGCTCTTCTTTTTTCTTCATTTTATTGATGCCTTTTATTATCAAGAACATAACAAAAGCCACAATGATGAAATCTATAATATTTGTAAGGAAATCACCATACAAAACAGCCACTTCACCAACAACGGCGCCTGTTTCATCAGGAGCACCTTCTTTAACAATATACTTTAAATCTTTAAAATCAGTATCGAAGATGAGCCCTATCAAAGGCGACACGATACCTCCTGTGAAAGAGGTCACAACTTTGTTGAAGGCTGCACCCATAACAAATGCAACAGCAATGTCAACCAAATTGCCTTTCATTGCAAATTCCTTAAATTCTTTGAGCATAGTAAATGGTTTTAGTAGTTAATACTTCTAAGATAAAAAATCTTTTGCAAGTACTCTATTTTTAACCCATTATTTTTCGCTTAACTCGCTGAGAAATAGCCGTTAAAAGTTCGTAAGAAATAGTACCACAAATCTCGGCCAAAGCGTTAGCCGAATAAGTTTCATCAAAAATTATCACCTCATCACCCTCATGACAATCAATGTTTGTGATATCAACCATCAGCATATCCATGCATACGTTTCCAATAATGTGCGCTTTCTTTTCATTAATAATTACATACCCTTTCCCATTGCCAAAATTCCGATTAATACCATCGGCATGTCCTATAGGAATTGTGGCGGTTTTCATATAATTGGTTGCCTTAAATGCTCTATTGTAGCCCACACTTTCATTGGGTTCGATCATGTGAATTTGAGATATAACCGATTTTAATGAGGCTATTGGGCGTAAATTTTGATCCTCATCAGCCGAATTGGCGAAACCATACAATCCTATGCCGCTACGCACCATATCCAAATGGGCTTGAGGATAATTGATTATTCCAGAAGTATTACAGAGATGGGTGAGGGGTGTATAGCCTAGTTTATCAATACATTCTTTCGCTATATTTTTAAAACTATGAATTTGAGTCGAACTAAATTCCTTTTCATTCATATCCTCGCTAGCAGCAAGGTGTGAAAAAAGTGATTTGACTTTTATACTTGGGGATTGTTTAACACTATTAACAACATAATCAATATCATTTTCCCAAAAGCCCAATCGATTTAACCCTGTATTAAATTTGATATGAACAGGATAATCCTTTTGATTGGACGTTTTAGCCACATCAATAAAAGCATTTAATACTTTGGCATTGTATAAATTAGGCTCTAAACAGTGATTAATTAAGGTGCAGAAGTTAATTGGTTGAGGATGCAATACTAAAATGGGTGATTGTATACCGGCATTCCTTAAAATCACACCCTCACTGGCATAAGCCACAGCAAAATAATCCACTCCAAGTTGTTCCAAATGCAAAGCTATTGCATTGCTATCACTGCCGTATGCATAGGCCTTGACTACAGCCATGAATTGTGTGTCGGGGTTCAGCTTTGATTTTAGATAATTATAGTTATGTTTTAAAGCCGCGAGATTGATTTCGAGAAGGGTTTCTTGGGCTTTAGGCATTGGCTTGTCTCGGGGGTTTGGAGATGACTTCTTCAGCGTCTTTTACACTAATATTTCTTAGCTTATCACGCATGGTGGCTTTATAATATGCTGCCCTGCTTAAAGGCTCATATTCTTCTACTTCACCTAAAAGCACGAGGTCGTTGCTTTTGGCTTTTCGGTAACTGTATTGGGCTAAATTTCCTGTACGCCTGCAAACTGCGTGCACCTTTGTAACATATTCGGCAGTAGCCATTAAATAGGGCATGGGCCCAAAGGGATTTCCTTTAAAATCCATATCCAAGCCAGCAACAATAACCCGAATACCTTTGTTGGCAAGATCATTACAAACACGAACAATTTCATCATCAAAAAATTGAGCCTCATCAATACCTACAACATCGCAATTATCAGCTAGAATAGGAATATTTGCAGCGGCGGGAACGGGTGTCGATCTGATTTCATTATCATCGTGCGAGATCACTTTTTCATCATCGTATCTCACATCAATGGCAGGTTTAAAAATCTCTACCTTCTGTTTGGCAAATTGTGCACGTTTCAACCTACGGATCAATTCTTCAGTTTTTCCTGAAAACATAGAACCACAGATCACTTCTATCCACCCAAATTGTTCTTTATGATTTACCGTATTTTCGAGAAACATTTTGTAATTTTAGCACTAAATACAGTGCAAATTGCGTTTGTATAAAGGTGCGTAAATTTATTAATATTCAAAAACCAAACGCAGATAAAATTTTAATAGTATGAAGAAGAAGCTAGAGGCGGAATTAATTAGTATCGCACATAGAATCTTAAAGTTAAAAGGCAAGGAAGATGTGGATAGAATGCATGAAGAGATTTCAAAATTATACGAGAAAATCACAGTTTTGAAGTTTGCTCAGGAGAATTTTGAAGATGATCTGCCTACAATAGGCAATGACTCGTCATTTTTTGGTATGCTAGATACCGCGTTCAATAATAAAATAAGCGATAATATTGAAGTTGATGACAAGGTTTACGTCAATATGGACGAGCGAGAGGATGATGGAATAATGGAACCTGCAATGGAAAAAATAAAAGATATCGTTGCTCAAATGCCACAAGAATCTCAGCAAGTGGACACGATTATTGAACAGGTTGCTACCACAAAAAATAAAGACCAGGAGGATCTTGAAACCATCGCTGCAGATTTTAAAGACATGCCTGTTTTTGAGCCAGTTGACCAAACGAGTGATCAAAACAAATCATTGAATGATAAACTTAAAAGCTCAGCTCTCAAAATTGGCTTGAATGACCGCATAGCATTTATCAAACATCTTTTTAATGATAATGCCAATGATTATGATAAAGCACTTACCCAGCTCAATGCCAGTACTTCTTTTAAAGAAGCATCAAACTATATCACTTCAATAATTAAACCTGAGTATAATAATTGGGAAGGTAAAGAGGAGTACGAAGAACGTCTTTTTGAAATTATAGAAAACAAATTCAATTAGTACACTTAACCCCTCAATAATATCTTTCATTGGTCTTTTAGTCTATTAGCCAGAGGAGCCTTTGATTTTAAGATGAGTAGAATCTAATTATGAGTAAACTTTACCTGGTACCAACACCTATAGGGAACTTGAAGGATATGACACTGCGAGCTATTGAAGTTCTCAAGGATGTCGATTTGATCCTAGCTGAAGATACGCGAACTTCAGGTAAATTACTTAAATATTTTGATATTACCACACCAATGCAGAGCCATCATATGCATAATGAGCATAAAACACTGGATGTGGTTATGGCCAAACTTAAATCTGGTCAAAAGCTTGCATTGATTACTGATGCCGGAACACCAGCGATTTCCGACCCCGGTTTTTTACTTACCAGAGCTTGTTTAGAACAAGGAATTGAAGTAGAATGCCTTCCAGGCGCTACAGCCTTTGTGCCAGCACTAGTAAATTCAGGCCTACCAAGTGATAAGTTTGTTTTTGAAGGGTTTCTTCCAATTAAAAAAGGCAGACAAACGCGATTAAAAATGTTAGCTAATGAACCCAGAACAATGATCTTTTATGAATCACCTCATAAATTGATCAAAACCCTGACTAATTTTTGTGAATATTTTGGAAACGACAGACAGGTTTCAGTGTCACGAGAACTCACTAAACTTTACGAAGAAACATACCGAGGAACATTGGAAGAGGCTCTCGTCCATTTTACCAATAAACCACCAAAGGGGGAGATTGTTATAGTAATGGC
>CAYZKX010000029.1:0-15004 GCA_964479055.1 uncultured Flavobacteriaceae bacterium | reverse complement strand
GGATACAGTAATCGATATTCCAACAGTAGTAACTTTCGCAGCAGCAGATCCAAACTTTTCTACTTTAGTAACGGCTTTGACTGATTTGACTCCAGCTACCGATTTTATAAGCATACTTTCAAGAACTGAAGTAGGAAGTCCAGCTGATGGCATAAATCCTGATTTTACCGTATTTGCCCCAACTAACGATGCTTTTGATGCATTAGATGAAATTCCTGGTGAAGTCGTACTAACTCAAGTATTGTTACATCATGTGATCTCTGAAGCGAATGTAACTTCTGGCGATTTGAACAATCCTGGTGATACGGTTGCAATGACTTTACAAGGAGATAATATGACTATTACTCTTCCGGGAACTGGTGGCAATATTGCTGATGTTACGGATGGAGCTGGTAATACAGATATAGGCATTATTGCCGTCGACGTGCAAGCCGGAAATGGTGTAATACACGTTTTAAATAAAGTAATGATACCAAACCTATAACCCACTAAAAAGCGTTTTTTAGGAGTTATTTATTAGTTAGTTGAAAAGCCTTCTCTTTCGAGAAGGCTTTCTTATTTCTTTCTATTTTTTTGTGCTTGTTTTTGTTGTTCGGCCTGCTCCATCATCTCCTGCATTTTACGCTGGAACTTATTTTGTTTTTTAGGTTTCTTTTTATTTTCTTGAATTTGAGCATGAATTTTATCTTCATCAAGGATATAATTCTTGATTACTAACATAATCCCAATTGTAATTAAGTTGGAAATAAAGTAATACAAACTCAATCCACTAGCATAGTTATTAAAGAAAATAAGCATCAGTAATGGAGAAAAATAGATCATATATTTCATCATTTTACCCATATCAGGCATACCTTCCTGAGTTGGCTGCGAAGCCACTTGTTGCCCAGTTGTCATTTTCATGTAAAAGAAAATGGCTACGGCCGCAAGAATTGGAAACAAACTAACGTGATCGCCATAGAACGGAATATTAAATGGCAGTTCAGCAATTGTATCGTACGAGGACAAATCTTCAGCCCATAGAAAACTTTTTTGTCGTAAATCAAAGGCCGTAGGGAAAAACATAAAAAGCGCATAGAAAACAGGTAATTGCAATAGTGCTGGTAAACAGCCGCTCATTGGACTTGCGCCGGCTTTACTGTACAACGCCATGGTTTCCTGTTGTTTCTTCATTGGGTTGTCTTTGAACTTGGCTGCAATCTCTGAAATTTCAGGTTTGAGAATCTTCATTTTAGCCTGAGACAAATACGACTTATACAACACTGGAGATAGCACTAGACGTACTACTATGGTCATTATTATAATAGCAATACCATAAGGGAAAATGGAACTTAACCCGGCAAACAAAGGAATAAAAACACTCTTGTTAATCCAGCCAAAAATCCCCCAACCAAATGGTATACTCTCCTCTAAATTTCTGCCGTAGGTCTTTAACACCTGACTATCGGTAGGACCGTAATACATTTGCATACTGTTATTGATCTCACCGCCTTGCAATTGAAGCGGAATGGTCGCCCCATAACTCTTTGTAAACAAGGTGTCTATTTCTTCATCTTGTACCAGATCTTTTGAAGTAAAGTTCACCGAAGCAAACGGTTGATCAGGAACTAAAATAGAACTAAAAAAGTGTTGTCTAAATGAGAACCAACTCACATCAGATTCTACTTCTTCATCATCTGACATTTGAGCCAATTTATCAATTTTCTTCTTATTATCATGCTCATAAGTCAATCGCGTATAACGATTTTCGTAGGTGATACTTTTAGCATGCCGTTTACCCTTGAGTTTCCAGTCTAATTTGACTTCCTGCGACCCATTAATGGTAGTATTCAAACCTTGGGAGCGAATATTAAATCCTAACATGTAGTCGTTAGGTCGCAACTCATAACGGTATTCAAGGAACTGTGCCTCTGATGTCTTTAATCGCATGGTCAATACTTGATTGTTACCGTTTTGCGATAACGATGGTTGAAAGTACAGATCCCTAGTGTTTAAAATGCGATTGTCGGTAGTGCCAAAACTAATATTGAATATGGTATTCCCATCCTTAATTAAATAAATAGGAACAGAATCATGATTCACAAATTCTTTGAGTTTAACCTCCGAAATAAAACCACCCTTATTACTTACCTTAATTTGGAGCACTTCATTTTCAATGGTTGTTTCATTGTTGGTAGCCGATGGCAAAGATGCAGCATATGCAAAGGCACCTAGTTGGCTATTTAAATTTGCTGCTCGTGTAGAATCGGTTGCGGTGGTCACCGGCTCGGCAAAATCAGAAGCAGTAGTCGTAAATTCATCCTCAGCCTCTTTTGCTTTTTGTTCGGCCTCAACTTGTTCTTGCCGTTCTTTTTCCTGAGCTTCTAGTTCTTCAGGTGTTGGCTGATTTTGATATAACATATATAATAGGATCATAAAAATGAGTACAAATCCTATTATTGAGTTGATGTCTAATTTTTTTTCTTCCATGAATAATTTTCAATTACAACGTTTCCGGTTAATCGAACAGAGAATAGCAAAAAGCTATCCATACTATTAATTATGCCATACTGACACGATCCTTTGATTTAGAGTATTTAAATGCCGCACTAACAAATGCTACAAATAGTGGGTGTGGATTGGCTACTGTACTTTTGTATTCTGGGTGGTATTGAACGCCTACAAACCAAGGATGATCTGGAATTTCAATGATTTCAACCAATCCAGTTTCTGGATTAATCCCTGTTGCAATCATTCCAGCTGCTTCCAATCGTTCACGATAATCATTATTATATTCGTACCGATGACGGTGACGTTCTTTTATGTTATTACTGCCGTAAACAGTTGAGACAATACTTTCATTAGATAAATTACACGACCAAGCTCCCAACCTCATCGTACCTCCTTTATCGGTTATCGACTTTTGAGCTTCCATAAGATCGATCACAGGATGTGCCGTATTTGCATCCATTTCGGTTGAACCTGCTCCTTTGAGGCCCAATACATTTCGTGCATATTCAATGACGGCCATTTGCATTCCGAGACATATCCCTAAGAATGGCACTTTTTGCTCTCTTACATATTTAACAGCGTCTATTTTGCCTTCAATGCCTCGTTCTCCAAATCCTGGTGCGACCAATACGCCATCTAAGTGCGATAATTTGAGCTTCACATTCTCAGGACTCAAATATTCAGAATGGATGAACTCAACATTCACCTTCACTTCATTCTCGGCACCCGCGTGAATAAAGGACTCTAAAATGGATTTATAACTATCCTGAAGTTCGACATATTTACCAATTAAACCAATTGTTACCTCATTTTTAGGGTTTTTATGGCGTGACAAAAACTCATTCCAACGTGACAGATCTGGTTTTGAAAAGGGCAAGTCCAAATGCTCCAATACCACTTTATCCAATCCTTCCTCCAACATGAAATTAGGTACATCATATATAGTTGAAGCGTCAATCGATTGAATTACAGCTTCCTTTTTTACATTACAAAAGCGCGCAATCTTAATTTTCAATTTATCACTCAATTCATGTTCGGTGCGGCATACCAAAACGTCAGCTTGCACACCGCTCTCCATGAGTGTTTTAACGCTATGCTGCGTCGGTTTTGTTTTTAATTCACCTGCTGCTGATAAGTAAGGAATTAAAGTTAAATGCACTACAATGGCATTGTTCTCCCCTAATTCCCATTTTAACTGTCTAACGGCCTCCACGTAGGGTAAGGATTCAATATCACCAACGGTACCACCAATTTCTGTAATCACTATATCATAATCACCTGAATTTCCTAGGATTTGAACACGGTGCTTGATCTCATCAGTAATATGAGGAATGACCTGAACTGTCTTTCCTAAGAACTCACCACGTCGCTCTTTGTCGATCACACTTTGATAAATGCGCCCTGTTGTCACATTATTTGCCTGTGAAGTAGGCACATTTAAAAACCTCTCATAGTGGCCCAAGTCCAAATCGGTTTCAGCACCATCATCGGTAACATAACATTCACCATGTTCGTATGGATTCAATGTTCCTGGATCAACATTAATATAAGGGTCTAATTTTTGAATGGTCGTTCTGTAACCTTGAGCCTGTAAAAGTTTGGCCAGTGAAGCGGCGATAATGCCTTTACCTAATGATGAAGAAACACCACCAGTTACAAAAACATATTTAGTATGATGTGACATTTTGCGTTTATAACGCCAGCAAATTTACGATTTTAAGTTTAATTGCTATGGTGTTTTGCGGTTTATTTAAAATGCAAAATTTCAATTCAATGCTACTATTGACTTTGATTTTTTATTGCTTTAACTTAACACTTTAAATAATGTAAAATGAAAATTAAAGCACTTATTCGTGATTGGTTTGATAAATGGGAGCAAGGTGATTTTTTGAATTTACCTGTTTCAGATACGTTTAAGCACACCAGTCCGTTTGGTACTATTGACGGGAAAAAAAACTACATAGCGCTGGTCTCGCAAAACAAAGACAAATTTTTAGGGTATTCTTTTGAAATACACGATACAATCTATAATGAACATTCGGCCTGTGTAAGGTATACTGCCCGTCAAGAACCCGATTTCACTCTAGATGTAAGTGAATGGTATTATGTCAAGAATGATTTGATTGAAAAGATCATAGCTTATTATCACATTGGAGACATACGTCAAGATCGTCAACTTGAGACTCTTGATTAATTGTTTAGTTATCCCCTTAAGTTGTATGGATTATTGTAAAAACATAGTTATATTTGTTAGGTGAGCAATTATTTTAAACAACTAATCAGTCTAATTTTACTTCTTTGCTTTGTTGCAACGCTCATACCCTTTAACCTGATCCACGAACATGACGATTCAAGAATATGTGATGATGAGCATATTGATGTTGTCATCAATTTATGTCATAACAGTGAATATCACTGGGATTCGGAAGCAGCCAAATGCGAACATGAAAAGCACTTTAATGAAATAAGCAATGATTGTGAATTGTGTAAGTTCATTAATAACCAACGCTTCGAATTCACTTTAGATCAATCAACCATTGATATCCCAATTCTTCTTGATCAATTCCTACCGCAGTTTGATAATTCTTTTGCGCAATTTAATACAGTGAGATCTGTATTAGGTCGAGCGCCACCTGCGTGTTAATTCCAAATTTGAACACTAGTAAAATCATTTACACCTTTAGATGGTTGTCATTTTATTCCTTCTAATTAAAAGGTCTAAATGAATTTTCAATCCATTTTTAATTATTAACCCGGTTATTTAGTAGTAGTCATACTTACTTCATGACCATAAATCCTAAAATTATGAAAGAAGCATTAAGTTTTTATGATGTTAAGAGCAAATCAAAATTTGAATCTAACAACTACGACATTAGAGAAAAAAATAACCGATACTTTGCAGTTACCAAATCACCAAATGGACCACATGAATGCTGGAGAGTACTATCCAAGAAAGATGGTGAAAGGCTCAAGTAATTCAAAATCATACGCATCTTCTGACATTAATGTGTCAGAATTGATTGCGAAATGGCAGGAATTATTGAACATTTCAGATTGGGTCATTGAATGCGAATCCATTGCTGAAATGCAAGTAACTGACGCTCTTGAAGGAAATAGTCCTGGACATGAATTTGTTGGTATTGGTATAAATTTTAATGATAAAATTGGCATTATTTACCATACACGCTCGTTGCTAGAAGACGACATCATCCATGAATTACTTCATGTTAGATATCCTGAATGGAGTGAGGAAAAAGTAAACTTTTGGACAGAGTACCTTGAAAACGGTCAATTTGTTCGTCTTGCCTGATTGCGTATGACTAATAAACTTGAATAATAATATTAATTATTGCGACAAAAAGAATTTGACTAGTTGGTTTCATTTTATGATTACTGATTAATTAACCAAAAGGGCACTTTAAAAGGTGTCCTTTTTTTGTTCTAATTATTCTAATTCAAAATCTTATTCAAAATCTTCAAATTTCACAAGTTGACGTTCTACATAACTTTCCCAGGCTTTTTGTTTTTCTATATTGATAGAGTGATTTGTTTCTCTATCATATAATTGTTGCATCTCACGTAAATCCCTATTAATTCTATTATAGATCGCTTCAACTTCATTATCGATATTTCTTGAAAATCGAGTTTGCGCTACGATTTGCCGAAACTTACGCGCATGCAATTCTGCTATATCAAAATGTAACCGTTCATGATCCAAAGTGATTTGAGTTACCCGTTCTTTTAAGTAATAGGATCGATTAGGATAAAACTGCGCTTTGATATCAAATTCATAATCTATACGTCCATTGTCATAACGCGTTGTTGAATACCCGAAGGTGATTCCAGATGCGGTAACAGCCACCGCATCACCATTTATTCGAGGTTCACCCTTAAAATCTGGCCATTGCAACGCATAATTAGATGACCATGTAATGGTTTCTTGACTTTGGGCAAATGCTCCAATAAGAAGCAATAAGATCAGGATTCTATTCATTTAAATTAAGTTAGGAAAATGGTCTAAATTGTAAACGAAGAGTTTACACCTATATTGTTAATCTAAATAAGTTTGGATAACGAACCAAAAATTGAGATAATGCTATTGTTTAGCTTCAACTATTTTAAGGTCTTCATAGCGCACAATGTAAGCTGCTTCGTTGAAGTATCCTCCAAATAGCTTTTTATTGTATCGAAATTTGTTCTCAATGTATTCGGTTTCTAACTCAACATCCGATGCTTCATAGAGGTCGTCTTTTGACGCTAGTCGCAACAACAAATCCATGGTAAGATCAAAACCTCTTACAGCATAGCGATTAGGAGAAGCACTATACTTTCTCTTATACGCACTAACAAAACTATTTTGCTTGTCGTAATCATAACTTCGATTCACCGATGGAAAGTGGAATTTCAAACTGGATAAATCAATATTAGAGATATTCTCACTATCAAAAGCCCTATTCTTGTATGTAGTTACTAATACGATATCGCGTTCAATTTCAACATCTTCTTTGTCCTCTTCCTTTATTATCGTAATGCCATTAAGCGCACTTAACATACTTGTTACGTTGGAGATAAAGCCTTCATTCGCAGTCTCAAGAAAAACAACATTTAACCCTTCTTCCAACCGTAATTCTATGTCATCCTTCAACACATAATATGCATCTCTACCTTCTTCGTCTTTATGAGAGTAAATTTGTTTAGCCGATGAAAACTCTCTTCTGATCTTATCACTGACACCTTTATTCTTAGCATCAGAAATAATAAGTATTTGCTTCTTGGCCGAATCTGCTTTTATGTAATTGATCATTCTATTGCGTAAATAATCATCATTAGGAATAGTTTGATAGACATTGCTATACAGTTCTTTTGGCTTTATAACTGCGGAGATCACTGGAATATTATCATTTCTTAAATATTGGGCGGTGCGATCAAATCCATCAGGCGTAAATGGTCCTATAACAGCATCGTATTGACTAAAGTCATTGTCACCTAATATTTTGGACACTTCCGAAATACGTGCTCTGGTATCATAAACATCTACTACAGATGAGATTCCATAATATTTTGCGGAGTCTAAAGCCATTAATACACCCGAGTGGAAATCAAGCGCTATACGCACATAATTATCTTCTTGAATAATATCCTTAGCTTCAGCAATAGAATCTAGATCGATTCTATTAAGTCGAAATGGCAACATGACTGCAAGTCTCTTGGTACTCAAATTGGAAATATTATTGACCAATGATGTTTGTTCAATATCAGATAGCATTGCATTTCCATCCAGATTTTTAGGAACCTTTAAAACCATTCCTGCCTTGAGTCCACCATCTACCAATTCTGGATTGAGAGTTTCTAGCTCTGCTTGACTAAGTCCAAGTTTAAGTTCTAAACGATAATAACCTTCTTTAGGCATAACCGTATAATAACCATAGGTGTCATCAACGGTTTTCACTTCGTTATCAGCGATATTAGGCACGTTAATCTCTTCACCTACTTGAAGGGTTTCATTCATCCCTGGATTTAGTGCTTCTAATTCCTCTATGGTAATTCCAAATTTATAGGCGATTCGCCATTTACCCTCTTTAGGTCTTACGATGTAACGCTGAATAGTATTTTCTAAAGGATTTTCTAATACAACAACTTTATATTTAGGGATTTGAATGCGATCACCTTTTCTCAGATTTTCAGAGTACAAACGCTTGTTGTGTTTTTTAATGTCGTCTACTGACACGTTATATGCTCTGGCTATACTATATAAGGTTTCTTTCTTTTTTACCTTGTGCTTATCAAAGCCCTGCAACTGGCGTTCTTCTGATTGCGTTGGTTTTTCAGCTAGTTTTGATTTAGGTATAATAAGCACCATCTCTGGCGAAAGCCCTGATTTGGCATCAGGATTAAGTGCTAAAATATCAAAGGGTGTGACCAAATAGCGCTTTGCTATTTCCTCAATAGTCTCACCAGATTGCACCTTATGCGTCCTGTAATCTTGAGCATGTAGCATGCCAACAATACAAAAACAAATTGCTATTAATACATTTTTCATTGTTACTCCCATTCTATGGTCGCAGGCGGTTTAGAACTAATATCATATACTACTCTATTAACGCCTCTTACTTTATTTATTATATCATTCGATACCTTTTGTAAAAATATATACGGTAAATTCACCCAATCGGCCGTCATACCATCTGTACTTTCAACAGCACGCAATGCCACACATTTTTCATAGGTTCGTTCATCCCCCATTACACCTACGCTATTCACTGGTAATAACATTGCACCCGCTTGCCAAACCTGGTCATATAGTCCTTCTTTTTTCAAGCCATTTATAAAAATGGCATCCACTTCTTGTAAGATACGAACTTTTTCAGCGGTGACCTCACCTAATATTCTGATCCCTAATCCAGGCCCTGGAAAAGGATGTCTACTCAAAATATCATCACTAATTTGCAACGATCTTCCAACGCGTCTCACCTCATCCTTGAACAATGTATTTAGTGGTTCAACAACTTTTAATTTCATAAAATCTGGCAAACCACCAACATTATGATGACTTTTTATTGTTGCACTAGGGCCTCCAGTGGCCGAAACACTCTCTATCACATCGGGATAGATCGTACCTTGGCCTAACCACTTTACATCTTCAATTTTATGAGCCTCATCATCAAAAACTTCAATAAATACGCGTCCAATAGCCTTACGCTTAAGCTCAGGATCCTCAATTCCTTTTAAAGCATCCAAAAAGCGTGCCGAAGCATCAACCCCCTTCACATTAAGACCCATTCCTTCATACTGTTCTAACACACTATCAAATTCATTTTTTCGCAGTAAACCATTGTTGACGAAAACGCAAAATAGATTTTTCCCAATGGCTTTATTGAGTAACACAGCAGCAACTGATGAATCCACACCTCCCGATAATCCCAATACCACCTTATCATTACCCAACTTCGTTTTTAGCATGTCTACAGTTTCTTCAACAAAGGAATCGGGCGTCCAATCTGGATTTAGACCTGCAATGTCAATAAGAAAGTTTTGTAATAACTGCTTGCCATCTGTAGAATGGTAAACTTCCGGGTGAAATTGTATAGCATACGTAGGTTCTCCTTCAATCTTATAAGCCGCATTTATCACATCATGTGTGCTGGCAAGAAGAGAAGCCCTTGTTGGTAATTCCTGAATGGTATCACTATGGCTCATCCATACCTGAGAACCCACTTTTATATGCCTGAATAATGTTTCTCCATTGGCAATAAATGAAAGATTGGCGCGACCATACTCTCTGGTTTCTGAAGGGGCAACATTACCCCCTGAAAAATGAGCGAGATACTGTGCACCGTAACATACTGCCAATAATGGAAGTTGGCTTCTAATTTGCGATAAGTCAGGATGCAAAGCTTCATCACTTCTAACCGAAAAAGGACTTCCTGAGAGAATAACCGCCTTATATTCACTTAGTTGCGTTGGAATTTTATTATAAGGATGTATTTCGGAATAAATATTGAGCTCTCTAACTCTACGTGCAATTAATTGGGTGTATTGCGATCCGAAGTCTAAAATTAATACCTTGTCGTGTTGCATGTGCAAAAGTAATATTAGATTTTGGAATTACGAATTAAGACTGATGAATTTTAGATTAAATTGTTAACACCAAAAATTCGCTTTTCAGAGGGTCCAATTCGTGCTTTAGTTTTGAGATGAAATTTGGCCCATACTCAAAGTACAATTCAGAGAAATTCATAGTTCTTTCTTGTAGGCTATCACCAGGGAATAATTCACTTTGTATGGCTGTAATGCGTTCTAGCTGACTACTTAATTTTCTTTTTTGAGCTTTCAATAGCCTTTTTTCAAGATTTTCAAGCCCTTTGATCTGTTTTCTTTCCTGAGCACTCACTGCACCTTCAAAGGACTTATCCGTTTGCCCTGCTAATATGTAAAGATTTTCAAACTGTTGTTTTAAGTGTTCTTTTTGAGGTGTAAAATCTATTTCAATCTCGGAGCGTTTCTTGGTTTGTTGCGTTAATAGACTCTGCCTATCCATAAATAAGTCACTAATTGAAACATCTAGAGCCGCAAGTTTGGTTTCTAGTTTTCGAGATTGAATAAGTACAGAATTACGAAGTAAAAGAATAGGAAGTGGCACTTTGACCGCATTAAAATAAAATTTCAATTGTAACCAATAAGCCAATTCGCCACCGCCACCAATGTAGCATAGGTTTGGCAAAATAACTTCCTGGTATAAGGGACGCATTATGGCATTGGGTGAAAATCGTTCAGGATGCTTTTCAAGTTCGTCAAGTATTTCCTCAGAAGAAAAACTAATGTCTGAATTATTAATCTTAAATGTACCTTGGTGTTCAATAATTCGTTCTCGAAGCCCATCACCTAAATAAAACAGATTTATTTCTCGTGGATTCACTTGAATTTTATATCCTGAATTTGACAATTGCTGATTAGTACCATCTATTGCATTGTAGGCCATATTATGCAACAATTCATCCTTTACATAAGGTGTGAACTGCGCTTTCAGTTTTTTATCATCACCATCAATGATTACCAGACCATAGTCCTTAAACAGCGTATTGGTCAAATAGCGCATGGCATCGGCCAAATTATCATGAGACAAATAGGAATCACGATAGAGTTGTTCTATAAATTCAGCGTTTTTTCCATAACCCAATTCTGCTTCAAATACCTCGTAAACCCGATCCAGGCCATTAGTATCCAATCGCCCTACAGCACCAGAAGCTTCCCGATTCCATTGTATTTTTTTCCCACGTAGATTGAGAAAATTTATTTCTTCAAAATCATGATCTTCAGTAGCCATCCAATACACTGGCACAAAATCATTTTCTGGATAATGGGATTTTAATTCTTCAGTAAGGTTTATGGTCGAAATTATTTTATAAATAAAATATAAAGGCCCTGTAAAGAGGTTTAATTGATGACCCGTTGTTACTGTAAAAGTTGTGGCTTTTTTTAAGGCTTCTATATTATTATTGGTAGCACTATTGGGTTTTATTTTACTATACTGATCATACAATGCTTTCACCAGGATATCCCTAGACTCGTCAGTAAAACATTTTGACTTTTCTTCAATCTGTAACCCGAAATTTTTTATTTCAGGAAACCGATGATAAAAGGGCTTTAATTGCTCATTTTCATCTAAATAATCACAAATAATTTTAGAGAAGTAATTCGTGTCTTTATACGGAATGTACGTCTTTGGCATAGTTAGTTTAGTAAACTCGCGTAAATATAAGGCACTTAAATATTTTAACTCCTAAATTTTAGTTAATTCAGAATGCCTTGTTATCTTTATCTTCTTTTCAATTAAAATTATTTTCATGCACAAATTTTTTCAATCCATTGTGATCATTGTATGTTCTTTTACTTTGACAATGGCACAGAATATGCAATCGCCTTCAGATTTTCTTGGTTATGAACTAGGAACCAAATTTTCAAGACATCATCAGGTAGTAGATTACTTTAAACATATTGAAGCTACTAATTCAAGTCGCGTTAAACTGGTTCAATATGGCGAAACTTATGAACGAAGACCATTATATGTTGCTTATGTTACTTCGGAAGAAAACATGAGAAATCTGGAGACTATTCGTCAAAATAATTTAAGAAATACTGGAATTCTTGAGGGCACTTCAACCAACAGTGATATTGCTATTGTATGGTTGAGTTATAATGTCCATGGTAATGAGGCATCCAGTACTGAAGCTTCTATGCTAACCATCTATAAATTGCTTACCGAAAATAGTAGTTATTTGGAAAATACTGTTGTGATTATTGATCCATGTATCAATCCTGATGGTAGGGATCGTTATGTAAACTGGTACAATACAACAGCTAGTGTACCTTACGATATTGATGCTCAAACCAGCGAGCACAATGAACCGTGGCCAGGTGGAAGAGCCAACCATTACCTATTTGACCTCAATAGAGATTGGGCCTGGTTGTCTCAAACCGAATCACAATCCCGTATTAATCTTTACAACCAATGGATGCCACATATCCATGTTGATTTTCATGAGCAAGGTTATAACGAACCTTATTACTTTGCACCTGCTGCTGAACCGTTTCACGAGGTTATTAGTGACTGGCAACGAGAGTTCCAGGATCAGATAGGCCGTAACCATGCTAAATACTTTGATGCTGAAGGATGGCTTTTCTTCACCAAAGAACGTTTTGATTTGTTTTACCCAAGTTATGGAGACACCTATCCAACGTACATGGGCGCCATAGGAATGACCTATGAACAAGGTGGACATAGTCGTGGCGGACTGGGTGTGATGACCGATGAAGGCGAAGTTTTGACATTAGTTGACCGTTTAACGCACCACACCACTACTGG
Source organism: uncultured Flavobacteriaceae bacterium (assembly GCA_964479055.1). Taxonomy (GTDB): domain Bacteria; phylum Bacteroidota; class Bacteroidia; order Flavobacteriales; family Flavobacteriaceae; genus CAYZKX01. The sequence goes on along the minus strand of CAYZKX010000029.1, from coordinate 2,151 downwards.
TTTATCTACAGTTGAGATATCCTCTAAAAATGCATCCAAGTTGAATGTGGAATTTGGAAAGTTCTTTGATACTTCGGGATTAAAATATAAGAGTTATGTCATGCAAGGAGACGAAGATAAAATTGAACAACTCAAATCATTACTAGATCAACATGATATAAAATACGGATCGGCCAATAGCGGTGGAGTGTCAGGTTATCATTACGCCACAGCCACACAAGGAAATATGAATACTTCGCCTAATGATTTGGTGGTGGGTACCAATCAACCAAAAGGTAAAATGGTAAAAGCCTTGTTTGAGCCTAATGGTAAATTAAGTGATTCGCTTACCTATGATATTACTGCTTGGAGTTTGCCTTATGCGTATGGTTTAAATACCATCGCAAGTACAAGTTTGGTAAGTGCGAGTTCTTCCCAATCGCCTGCAAAAGTAAGTGCTATGTCTAGTGGTTATGGTTATATTAGCAACTGGAATTCGATGAAAGATGCGCGTTTTTTGGCGGACCTATTAAAACAAAATGTAAAAGTTCGTTTTACTGAAAAACCACTATATCAAAACAATAAAAAATATGAACGCGGATCTTTACTACTATTAAAGGGTGATAATAAGCATCACGACGACTTCTTGAGTATTATTAACGCTACTGCTCAAAGACATAATCAACCATTAGAGGCTATAACGTCTGGATTTTCTGACCGTATTCCTGATATGGGTTCTCCTGATATTAAATTAGTCAATAAACAACGTATTGCCATGTTATCAGGTGATGGTACCTCCTCTTATAGTTATGGAGCATTGTGGCATTTCTTTGAACAGCAATTGGAATATCCAGTGTCATCAATTAATACTGATGACATTAATGGTATTGATTTGGGTAAATATGACGTTATTATTTTTCCAAGTGGCTGGTATGGTAGAATAATGACCGATGATCATTTAACTGCCCTAAAAGATTGGATTAGAAAAGGTGGTAAAGCCATAGCGATCGATAGAGCTTTAAGCACCTTTGCTGGTAAAGACGGATTCAGTTTAAAATATAGTCAAGACAATGGCGAAAGTGATAGCGACCAAAGTAATTTGATTCCATATGCAGAACGCGAACGTGAATATGCCAAACAACTCATTACAGGGGCTATTTTTGAAACTAAGGTAGATAACACTCATCCTATGGCATTTGGATATGATGACTCTTATTTTACCTTAAAGCTAGGTAGTTCCACGTATAGTTTGCTGGATAGTGGATATAATGTTGCTCATATAGGCAGTGCGGTAAATAAAGTTTCTGGTTTTGCAGGTAGTGAAGCGATGAAACAGCTACCAAACACATTGGTTTTTGGTGAAGAACGTCTAGGACGTGGTAGTATGATCTATATGGTCGACAATACCTTATTCAGAAGTTTTTGGGAGAATGGTAAACTGTTCCTTGTAAATGCCATATTCTTTGTAAACAACAATGCATTTGTTCTTTAATTATGACGGTTGAGTGGTTACCTAGTATTGGTGATATTTCAGGATTAGTTACTGGAATTGGCAAATTGATAAAATCTAAGCGCGCCACTAAAGACCTAATTTTACGTGAACTTCGCTTAAATATTAAAGCTTTTCAAACAGCTAAAAAATCGGACACTATCAATTACGATGGTTTGTTAGACCTTTTAAAGAATGAACAAATTAAAAAAGCTAGAGCATCGAATTTCTCATTTAATGTCCTTAAACGTGGGAAGCTTAAAAAATCGCATGTTAGGGATTCAAGGAATTTCAAGTATATAGGTAAAGATTGTAATTGGTTATTTAAAAATATTGATGAGAAGATAGAAGATCTACAAAACCAAAGAACCTATTTTAAATCGTTGCACAAAGCCAAAAAATCAAACATTGGACTTCAGTTTTCAAATTTATTCTATAAACTCAAGTTGGTTGCCGAATTTATTAGTTCATAGCCCTATTCATGCAGTTGTTTATTCACTATTTCTTGCACTTATTACTTCCGCTTTTAATTGCAATAGTATTTTTTAAAAGGGATTGGAAAAAAACATACATCATTCTCCTTTTGACTATGCTCGTTGATCTCGATCACCTCATAGCGACGCCAATTTATGATAGCCAAAGATGCAGTATAAATTATCACCCATTGCATTCATATATAGCCA
>CAYZKX010000028.1:11690-15097 GCA_964479055.1 uncultured Flavobacteriaceae bacterium | reverse complement strand
TCACTACTTAAATGTTTGGGTAGTGAATAATATGCCTTATCAAGGCGGGAACATATTAGGTTATGCGCAGTTCCCAGGTGGTAACAGAGCTACTGATGGTATTGTTCTTGATCATCGTTTTACAGGAAATACCCAATACTCAACAGGACAGACAGCAACTCATGAAATAGGTCACTGGATGAATCTTAGACATATTTGGGGTGATGGTCCTTGTAGTGCTGATGATTTTGTAGCTGACACACCTCGTGCCGATGGTGCAAATACGGGATGTCCAAGCTTCCCTGGGCCTAATGGATGTGGTGAAGATGAAATGTTTATGAATTATATGGATTACACCAATGATACTTGCATGAGTTTGTTTACAAACGGTCAAAAAGCAAGAATGGCAGCTCAATTTCAAAATGGAGCTTACCGATCTGACATGGGTATAACTATAAATTAATTACTATAATACTAGGCATCCAATCGGGTGCCTAGTTCATTTTAAATTCTAACAAAATTTACAAAATTTTTGAAAGTCTTTATTATTTTGTTAAGTATACTGGTAACAAGTGAAAGTTGTAATGTGAATGCACAGAATGAGACTACGCTTATATCTTACGAGGCCAGTACTAGAGGTAGTTCAATTAAGATTTCTATTACGCCTGAACGTCTCATTTATAATGATGAAATCAGTACTATTAAAAAAGAGAATTGGAATTCAATTATCAATTTATTAGCTGACATAAATTTAGATACCATAGATACTCTTGAGGCTCCTTCTCAAAACCGATTTAGAGATGCTGCTATGGCAGCACAAATCAAAATAACTACTTCAAAACAGACCTATATTTCATCACAATTCGATCATGGTAATCCACCAGAAGATTTATCTCTAATTGTTAAAGAAATCTTATCCCTTGCTAATATCATTGATAAGGAATAATAGTTATTGTATTTTTGTACTCTTGAATGATTATTTAGCTTGATTTGCTAATTAAAAATTGTTATAACGAGTTTATTAGAAAACTAATGACAATAACAGAAATACAGCGCGATATAATAGAAGAATTTGCATTATTCGAAGATTGGATGGAACGCTATGAATACATGATCGAATTAGGGAAATCTTTGCCTTTAATTGACGACGCTTATAAAACAGATGAAAATCTCATAAAAGGCTGTCAAAGTAAGGTATGGGTTCATGCCTCTTTGGAAGAGGACAAATTAGTATTTACGGCCGATAGCGATGCCATAATAACAAAGGGCATCATAGCCATACTTATTCGCGTTTTCTCAAATCAATCGCCTCAAGCAATAATAGAAGCCGACACCAGTTTCATTGATGAAATAGGTTTGAAAGAACATCTTTCTCCTACACGTGCAAATGGATTGGTAAGTATGATCAAACAATTAAAAATGTATGCTATTGCATATCAAACACAATTGAGCAAATGAATGAATTAGATATAGATGTCAATGCATTAGGTGAAAAGATCGTGAGGGTATTGAAAACCATTTACGATCCTGAAATTCCGGTTGATATTTACGAACTAGGTTTAATCTACGATGTCTTTGTCAATGAAGATTATGAGGTTAAAATTCTAATGACCCTAACAACTCCAAATTGTCCAGTAGCTGAGACTTTACCTCTTGAAGTTGAGGAAAAAGTGAAATCACTAAATGAAGTTAAGGATGCCGAAGTTGAGATTACTTTTGATCCGCCTTGGAATCAGGACTTAATGAGTGAAGAAGCCAAATTAGAATTAGGAATGTTATAAAGCATGAGCAAAATGAGTAAAATTGGAATTGATGCCTTCGGATTCTATGTCCCGAGTCTTTACGTTAGCATGGATACTCTGGCACAGCACAGAGGTATCGCTGTTGAAAAGTTGAATCGGGGTTTAGGATTGAACAAAATGTCTGTCCCTGACGTGAATGAGGATGCTGCGAGCTTTGCTGCCAATGCACTATTAAATTTATTTCAAAATAGTGCAATTGATCCACGATCAATTGGTCGAATATATTTAGGTACAGAAAGTGCCTTGGACGCATCAAAACCAACCGCTACTTATGCAATTGAAGTTGTAGAAGAATATTTTTCAACTACATACGGTGAGCGTTGTTTTAAAAATTGTGATGTTTTGGACATGACCTTTGCTTGCATTGGTGCTGTTGATGCATTGCATAATAGTTTGGATTGGGTAAAAGGCGACAGTAATCGAAAAGCCATTGTGATTGCATCCGATTTATCTAAATACGAACTGCATTCAACTGGAGAATATACTCAAGGTGCTGGTGCAGTAGCCATGCTAATTACACATGATCCTGCAATACTATCAATCAATGATTATTGGGGAGTAGCGACCAAAAGTGAGGGTGATTTTTTTAAACCGCGAAGAACTTATAATAAAGCTGCAATAATCAAGGATGTCATTTCACAGCTAGAAATAGACAAAACTGAACAAGAAATTGAAGATCTAATGGCTACGTCAGATTCTGAGTTTTGGTCTGATCCTAATAAGGTAATTGAAGTTTTTAAAGAAGAGCCCGTTTTTGATGGACAATTTTCTAATGCATGTTATAGTGATCGTATTACCGAGGCCCTGGATCATTTTAGCTCCCAGAAACCACTTTCTTTTTTAAACGATTGGCAACATATAATCTTTCACTTGCCATATGCTTTTCATGGCAGACGTATCATATTTGATAATTGGTTGAGTTGGATCAAATCAACTGAACTGTACAATTTAATAGTATCAGAATATGGTCCACACACAGTTGAAAACCAAAAAGAATGGCTTAAGTCAGTGTCTAAGTCTGCATTATATAAAGAATTCGTAGCTCAAAAAATTGCTCCTGGAGAAAAGGCTTCTTCTGATATTGGGAATATGTACACAGCCTCGATATTCATGTCCTTACTTAGTATGTTAAGTGTAAGTTTCAACGAAGAACGTGACATTAGCAATGATACTGTTGGGTTTATAGCTTACGGAAGTGGTTCAAAATCAAAAGTGTTTGAGGCCAAGATTGAATCAAGTTGGAAATCTAGAATTGCTTCGCTTAAATTATTTGAAACGCTTAATAATCGCTTTCCAATTGATATTGAAACCTATGAGAAACTTCATAATAATGCTCTTAATGAACATATTGAAGCTCGAGGTCAAGTTTTGGTTTCTCATATAGCTACAGAAGAAAACAAAAAAGGGTTGAGGCTTTATTCTAAATCATGATATGGGAGAGGAAATTGTAAATAGAGTTGCCCAAAGTAGTCTGGTAGTAATAGACCTTGAAGACTATTATCCTGAGGGTCCACGTATTTTATTCGATATCAATTCATGGCTTTATGAGGGTATAGTACTCCGAGAAAAAGAGTTCAGAAATTTTGTAAAGCAACATGATTGGTCACAATATGAAAATAGCTATGT
>CAYZKX010000028.1:0-11590 GCA_964479055.1 uncultured Flavobacteriaceae bacterium | reverse complement strand
CTAAATAGACTATTACCAATCAACTGTCTGTAAATGTTTGGTTTATCTCACATTAGCCTTATATTTGCCTCCTTACTATTAAATCCAAAAAAATGAAAAAACTATTACTATTGACTTTGTTCTTGGGTGGGGTTTTAGTAACCAATGCACAAACCAAAGAAGAGCTAGAAGCTCAAAAAGCAGAAAAGCAAGCTGAAGCTGATGCGGCTCAAAAAGAAGCCGATGATATTCAGGCTCAAATAGACGCCTTACCTGGTTGGCATTATTCTGCTTTTGGAACCATTGGAGGGAGTTTATCTAGCTTCAATAACTGGTATGCCCAAGGTACACCAAACAACAGTTCTGGATCGATTGGTTTTACAGTTAATGCTGATGCGAATTTAATTCAGGATACTCATTTTTGGAGAAATTCATTAAAACTAAATTTGAATTGGACCAAATTAGATGATGAAGACGACCCAACTGATGATGATAGTTTTGTGGCTACAACCGATGTATTTAATATAACTTCACTTTATGGTCATAATATAAGCGAACATTGGGCAGTATCCGGTTTAGCCGAATTTAGAACGACTATTATTGATAATTTTAATGATCCTGGATACCTTGATCTTGGTGTTGGTATTACCTGGTTACCTCTGCCAGAATTAGTAGTTGTAATGCATCCGCTAAACTACAACTTTGTATTTAGTGATAATGATGCCGTTTTTGAATCGTCTTTAGGTGCAAAAGTTATGGCAGATTATAAAAAGTCATTTGGTGATTTAAATGTAGCTTCTAATTTATCTGTATTTATGAGTTATGAAGATTCTAACTTATCAAACTGGACATGGATCAATACGCTTGGATATACATTCTGGAAAGGGATTGGTGTAGGCTTAGAATTTGGATTACGTGATAATGCCCAAGAAGCATTGAACTATGAAATGAATACTTTAGGTAATATGGATGCTACTTTCGATAATATCGATAATGATTTGCAAACCTATTGGACACTTGGTTTAAGTTATAACTTTTAAAATTTAATAATTCAATTGAACTATGAAAAAAGTATTACTATCCGTTCTTGGATGTTTAATTGCCGTTACTATAAATGCACAAGATGATGAAGCCAACGACTCTATACAGGAAGGCTGGACTACCTCTGGGAAGATATCATTGTTGATTAATCAAAGTGCCTTTTCAAATTGGCAAGCTGGTGGTGAGAATAACATTGCTGCTAATGTTAATTTTAATTATGATTTTAATTATAGGAAAGGTGTTTGGAGCTTAACCAACAAATTGTTGGCAAGTTATGGAACTACAAATAACGAAGACGATGGTCTTCGTAAAACTGATGATAGGCTTGAATTAAACTCAATTCTAGGGCGAGATTTAAAAGGTCTATGGAGCTTCTCATTCTTCATGAATTTTAAAACGCAATTTACAGATGGCTATGATTATGAAGATGATTATACAGATCAAAATCCAGGTACCTCTAATGAAGATTTTCCGACTTCAGGATTTTTTAAACCTGCTTATTGGAGTTTTGGTCCTGGTCTTTTATGGAAAAAATCTGATAACTTCTATATTAACTATGCACCTTTAACCAGTAGGTTTACATTTATTACTAGTGAGATATTCACGTATAATGATGACGATCCGGATAATGTTTTTTACGAATCGAGTAACACAGTTGAAACTTTTGGTGTTGACCCAGGTGACACGTCATTATACGAGTTAGGTTTCAATATACGTGGTTATTATAAGTTTGAATTATTTAAGAATGTATCCATGGAGAATATTTTTTCATTTTATTCAAACTACCTAGATAATCCTCAAAATATAGATATTGATTACACTTTAAACCTAGTTATGACAATTAACGAATGGTTGTCAACTGACTTGACCTTTCAAACTATTTATGATGATAACGCCTATTCGGGTTTTCAGGTTAGAGAAGTATTTGGTTTAGGTATAAATTTAAACTTTTAAGTTCATAGCCCTACCTTAAAACTCATCATAGTCAGGATATAAGAAGTGATTATATGGGAACCTGGTAATGTGAATTTTCCTTACGGCTTCATAAAGCACTCTCTTAAACTCTTCAAGATTCTCTTTGTTCAAAGCCGATATGAACAATGCCTGTTTGTCTTTGGCCATCCAGGTTTTTTCCCATTCTTGTAAAGAATAATGTGCTGTTCCTCTTTCGGCAATGAGATCTGTTTCATCAAATGGTTCAGGTTGATATGCATCAATCTTATTGAATACCATTATTGTTGGCTTATCATGACTTTGAATTTCTGATAGCGTATTGTTTACAGATTCTATGTGTTCTTCAAAATTGGGATGTGAGATGTCTACAATATGAAGCAGTAGATCAGCCTCTCTTACTTCATCAAGAGTAGACTTAAACGACTCTACTAACTGAGTGGGTAACTTTCTAATAAACCCAACAGTATCACTAAGTAGGAATGGTAAGTTCTTGATCACAACTTTTCGTACTGTGGTATCTAAAGTTGCAAAGAGTTTGTTTTCGGCAAAAACCTCACTTTTACTAATCACATTCATCAAAGTCGATTTCCCAACATTGGTATAGCCTACTAGGGCAACTCGAATTAAACTCCCTCTGTTTCCGCGCTGTACCATCATTTGCTTGTCGATCTTTGAGATTTTATTTCTCAAAAGGGCAATACGATCACGTACAATACGGCGGTCAGTTTCTATTTCTGTCTCACCTGGTCCACGCATACCAATTCCTCCTCGCTGCCGTTCAAGGTGCGTCCACATACCTTTCAATCGCGGTAGCAAATATTCAAATTGAGCCAATTCTACTTGTGTTCTGGCATAACTGGTTTTAGCGCGTTGAGCAAAAATATCCAAGATAAGATTAGTACGATCCAGTACTTTGCAATTAAGAATTTTACTAATGTTACGTTCTTGAGCTGGAGAAAGTTCATCATCAAATATGGCGGTTCCAATCTTGTGTTCTTTAATAAAATGTTGAATCTCTTCAATTTTACCCGAACCAACAAAAGTCTTTGGATTGGGGAATTCCAATTTCTGCTTGAAACGCTTTATCACATCTCCTCCTGCCGTATAAGTGAGAAATTCGAGTTCGTCAAGGTATTCTTTACTCTTCTCTTCATCCTGATCCTTGCTAATGATCCCTACCAGCACAACTTTCTCTAATTCTATATTTTTTTGTTCAATCATATAAATTGGATTGCCCGCAAAGTTACAAATACAAATAATTAGTTTTTACTACTTTAGAGGTTTATGCGTACTAATAACCTTTACCACACCATCGCTTTTTACAATCTTGAAAATCTCTTTGACACTACAGATGATAAACTTACCAATGATAATGCCTTTTTACCAAAATCTGAACGTAATTGGACCCCCAGAAGATATAACAAGAAGTTACGCAAACTTGGTTATACAATATCTAATATAGGGCGTGACATAGCTCAAAAACCCCCTTCAATTGTTGGTCTTGCCGAAGTTGAAAATAAAAAGGTCATTGAAGATCTTTTAAACTCCAAGTTCTTAAAATCACATCACTATCAAATTGTACATTTCGATTCGCCCGATGAACGCGGAATTGACGTTGCACTAATATTTGATAGCAAAGTGTTTAAACTCACCCATTCCGAAGTATATCCTGTTGTATTATTGGATGAAAATGGACAACCCGATTATACACGAGACATACTAAAGGTAGAGGGAAAATTGAACAATGAAAAAATATACTTATTAGTTAACCATTGGCCATCGCGACGTCAAGGTGTTGACGAAACGGAACCAAGTAGAATAATGGTGTCTAAAAAAGTATCTGAAATTATTGAGCAGATCCAATCCATAGACACAGATCATAAAATAATAATAATGGGTGATTTTAATGATGATCCCAAAAGCGAAAGTGTACAGCGATTGATTAATCGTCATGATCTTTTTAATCCCATGCAACAACTAATTTCAAGAGATAGAGGCAGTTTGAATCATAGATTTGAGTGGAACTTATTTGATCAAATATTCTTCTCATCCAATTTTTTTGAAACCAAACTGGATCAACACAGTTATTCGAAAGCTGACATCTTTGATGATGCCTTCCTAACGCAATATGAAGGTAAATACAAAGGAAATCCATTTCGAACTTATGTGGGTACAAAATATAAAGGTGGATACAGTGATCATTTCCCGGTTTATATACTTTTAAAAAAGAACGATACCTTGGCGCTTTAACATTATTTTAACTTTTAATCGGTAAAAAGGGTCGTTTGTCTATTATAAACTAGGTTGCCAACTAAGACGAGCCTTTTTTTTTATCTTAGAAATTCAAGTTTTCTCCAAAAAATCAATCCTTTTAGAACCTAATTTCTTAAGTGTGTCATGGTTATTAAAGTTATGACTAGTTCTATTTATAATTAACCCAACCAAAATGAAAAAAATTACTTTATTCGTTTTATTCTGCTACATCTCATTTGTTTCATTTGCTCAGGTTTTAGACCAACCTGCAAATTGGCCAAATGCAAATTGGAACGTCACAGGCAATTATACTGAAGTAGGATTAGTAAATGATCCTACCATAGACTCAGCATTTACATTTGATGATGACAGTGCAGGAAGTACATCTTTAGATGATTCAATAGAAGCAGAGTCACCTACCATTGATCTTACGGCAGCTTTTAATGCCGGTGAAACTATGATCGTTATTTCTGGCACATATATGCATAGAGATATTGGTGGTACACTGGCTTCAGAATATTGGGATGCCGACACTGCATCATGGATACAGTTAACATTCCTTGGAGGTACTTCTTCACCAAATGACTTTAACAATTGTAGCAATATGTTTGCTTTTGAAGGTGCTATAGATATCAGTGCATTTACTACTACCCAACTTTCAGGATTTAAATACCGATATGCCTATGATGATGATGGCGGTTGGCAATGGGGATGGTGTATTCAGGATTCCAGAATTGTTTCGGGAGGCGCTGCTCCACCAAATTGTGATGCTATGGTTACAGCGCCAACAAACGGCGAAACAGGTGTTGGTCTAAATCCAGTAATTAATTGGGCAGCGGCTACCGGATTTCCTGACGGCTATCTTGTTTCCATAGGAACCACCGATGGCGGAACTGATATAGTAGATAGTTTCGATGTGGGTAATACATTGACGTATAACGCACCAATGCTTGACTACGAAACCACGTATTTCATTACTATAACACCATATAATGCAAGTGGTAATGCTACAGGTTGTACATCATCAAGTTTTAGCACTTTGCTAGATCCTTCTCAAACTGTTGATTGTGCTGGCAGTCCAATTAATATTGTATACTGTTACGAAAATTTTGACACTACCTTTTGGTTGTTTACATCGTCAGATGGCAGTCCATTGCGTATTAGTTTTGCTGCTGGTATCATTGAAGGTTTCTTCGACAATTTAACAATATACGATGGAGTTGATAATACGGCTCCGGTGCTGTTTAACAATAATGCTGATGGTATAAATGATTTCACTGGGTTAATTATTGATTCGACCACTGACTCCATGTTTATCGAAGTAAATAGTGATATTTCGGTGAGCTGTGCTTCAAGTGGATTGGCTGCTTGGGACTTTACAGTTTCCTGCGCCACTTGTGTCAATCCAACAGCAACTTATACTTTGGTTGATGATTGTGATAATGGTGAACAATTTTTTGTAGATGTGGATATTACCGATTTAGGATCGGCAACATCTTTAGATGTTTCTGATAACCAAGGCAGTCCAATTCAAACCGCAGCTTCAATTGGCGTTTTAAATTTTGGGCCATATGCTAACGGGACTAATGTTACGATCACCGTAACTAACAACGATGATGGTAACTGTCTAATTTCTAGTCCAAATATCAATTTACCCGCCTGTCCACCAGACAATGATCTATGTGTTGATGCAATTGAAGTATTTTGTGGTGACTCAATAACCGAGTCTACTTCTCAGGCTTCAAGTAATGACGAGCCTGCCGATTTCTGTGGTACCGGAGGTGGTGCCCCAGGTGTTTGGTACAGCTTTGTAGGTACAGGTGACATTGCTAACCTATCATTATGTAATTCTAATTATGACACTAAAATTCAAGTATGGGAAGGTGATTGTAATGCCTTGACCTGTGTGATCGGTCAGGATGATTCTGCAGTTTGTGGACTGCAGTCGGAAGTGGAGTTTATCACTAATGCCGGAACAACATATTATATCTATGTATTTGGTTTTGGTTCTAGCACTGGGACATTTACATTAGACGTGACCTGCACCACTCCACCAGATCCACCTTCAAATGATGAATGTGCTAATGCCACCGTTATAACAGCAAACGCTGATGATACATGTGCCGATTTTGGTTCAGGTACTATTTTTGGTGCTACGCCATCGAGTGAAGCGACTACCTGTGGTGGAACTGCTGATGATGACGTTTGGTTCACATTCGAAGCCGTTTCAGAAAATCATGCCATTACTTTATTCAATATAGTTGGTGATACGCAAGATTTATTTCATGTACTATATGAAGGCGATGATTGTAATAACCTTACCCAGTTATATTGCAGCGACCCTAATGACAGCGTTGCTAATGGTTTAACTGTTGGAAACACATATTACGTAAGGGTTTATTCATGGACAGATGCCCCATTACAGGATGTGACCTTTGATATTTGCGTGTTTACCATACCTCCTCCTATTTATACCAGTACAACAGATTATACTGTAGAGGAATTGGTTGAGGATGTGCTTATTGATTCTGAATGTAGTTTGGTTTCAAATATTACCTGGTCAACTGGGTCCAATTTTGGGAGCACAAATGGAATAGGATATTTTGAGGCAAATGGTTCTTCATGGCCTTTTGAAAGAGGTTTGATCATGACCTCTGGTGATGTGAATAATGCACCAGGACCAGAAGATGAGACCCTTAGTGACGGAAGTTTTGGCTGGCCAGGAGATGCTGACCTTGAAGATGCCATTCCAGGATTGTTCACTGGTGATACAAACAATGCATCAATATTAGAATTTGACTTTGTTCCTGTAATAGACCATATCAGTTTTGATTTTATTTTTGCTGCCGAAGAGTATGGAACCTTCCAGTGTACGTTTACCGACGCATTTGCATTCTTGCTAACCGATTCTGGTGGTAACACTATTAATCTAGCATTGGTGCCAGGAACAAATGATCCTATTTCAGTACTTAGTGTTAGAGACGATACTTATAACGCCGCATGTCCATCAGTTAACGAAGAATTTTTTGATAAATTTTACGGACCAGATGGGGAAAACCCATTGATAAGTCCAACCGACTTTAGAGGGCACACGGTTTCAATGACCGCAGAAGCTGACGTTATACCTAATGAACAATATCACATTAAACTCGTTGTCGCTGATGATGGAGACACACTCTTCGATTCTGCTGTATTTTTAGCGGCTGGAAGTTTTGATATTGGAGATCTTGATCTTGGTGATGATATATTAATTGTAAATGGTGATGCCAATTGCACAGGAGATGCTGTGACCTTAGACGCAGGCAGCTTGCCTAATAATTCAACAATTGCATGGTTTAGAGATGGTGTTCTCATTGATGGCGCAACAGATACTACATTGCAAGTTTTTAATACGGCACTATATAGTGCAGAAATTACGATCAATGGTACTGATTGTGTGTTTTCCGATGAGGTGTTGGTTGAATTCAATCCTAACCCTGAACCTGATTTTCCTCAGGATAGTATTATAAAATGTGCAAACGAGTCATTCTTACTTGAAGTAGATGTACTTAATGAAGATGATCCTAATATTCATTCCTTGACCTATATATGGACCCTCGATGGTAATGAACTTCAAAATGGTCCGAATAGTACCTATTTGTTATCTGATAATGCCGAGCAACAAGGTGAAATTACTGTGACCGTAATTGACGATGTAACTGGTTGTTGGGGTCAAACCTCAATTTTAGTGGAATTTTACGAGAATTCTTATTGTGTAGATATTCCTCAAGGGCTATCACCTAATGGTGATGGTTTTAATGATTGTTTAATCCTAGATCACCTGGAGGATCGAGAAGATATTGTTAAGGCCGAAGTATTTAATAGATACGGTACCAAAATATACGAGTTAAATGATTATGTGGATCAATGGTGTGGCACCGATCAAGATGGTGAGTTAATGCCTGTGGGTACTTATTTCTATATCATTTATTTCAACTCATCTCGTGAACCAATAACAAGTTGGATCTACTTAAATTACTAATAAACCTAACCACTAGAAAATGAAATATATATATATACTATTATTGATACTATTGTTCGCGTTTAAAGTGGATGCGCAGCAAGACCCTCAGTATACACAATACATGTACAACATGAATGTGGTCAACCCAGCCTATGCAGGATCAGTTGACGGTTTAGCCTTTGGGCTGCTTTATAGGAGCCAATGGACTGGTCTGGATGGTGGCCCTAGAACGTTCACTTTTTCTGGACATTCACCAATCGGTGAACGTACTGGTTTAGGAGTTTCAATAATTGCTGATGAAATAGGTCCAGTTAAAGAAACCAATGCCTATGTGGATTTTTCGTATACCATACCTGTTGGGGTAGAAACACGATTAGCCTTTGGGCTAAAAGGTGGATTTACATTTCATGATATTGGCATTAGTGAATCACAGATCAATCTAATAGATCCAGGAGATCCGTTTTTTCAAAGCAATATAAATGAAACTACGCCAAACATAGGTGCAGGTGTCTATTTATATAAACCTAACCGCTTCTACGTGTCTGTTTCCATGCCTAATATGTTAGATGCAGTTCACTTGGATGATAATGGTTTAAACATAGGTTCTGAAACGCAACATTTATTTGGAGCTGCTGGCTATGTATTTGATCTTAATGACAATTTCAAATTAAAGCCTCATGGCTTAGTCAAATATGCTTTTGACGCGCCATTGAGTTTTGATGTGAATGCTAATTTATTTATGTACAACTTAGTTGAAGTTGGTGTAGGATAGGCTCGATGACTCATTTACCGGCATGGTTAATTTCTTAATTACACCTAATTTAAGAATTGGCTATGCCTATGATAGTATTCAATCTGAACTTGATATCGTCACCAATTCATCTCATGAAGTATTCTTGAATTTTGATTTAAATTTCTCTAAAAAGGTGTCTCGTTCACCTCGTTATTTTTAAACAGTTAAGCTAATAGAATCATGAAAAAAACTTTAACTCTTATAACAATTGCATTACTGAGTAGTTTAAGCTTAAATGCTCAAAACAAGGACACCAAAAAAGCCGATCAACTATTCAATCGTCTTGAATTCAATAAAGCCACTGAAGCCTATTTAAAGCTAGTTGAGAAAGGTAAAGCAGATACTTATGTATATTCCCAGATAGCAGAATGCTATTACAACGTGTTCAATACTGTAGAGGCTGAGAAATGGTATGAAACAACATTAAAAACATCTGAAGATCCTGAAATGATCTATAAGTATTCGCAAATGCTAAAAGCAAATGGAAAATTTGAAGAATCGAATGAGATGATGCGCAAGTTTGCCGCAATTCGACCAGGTGATGATCGCGCCACAGCATTCAATAAAAACCCTGATTATCTTCCAAAGATCTTAGATCGTGGTAAAAAGTTTAATGTTCAAAATTTAGACATCAATACCGCTGCCTCTGATTTTGGTGGTGTCACCAAAAATGGTAAACTCTACATTACTTCTGCACGTAATGATTCACGAAAAACTTACGGATGGAATGAAGAAC
The DNA here is from genome assembly GCA_964479055.1 of uncultured Flavobacteriaceae bacterium. GTDB lineage: Bacteria > Bacteroidota > Bacteroidia > Flavobacteriales > Flavobacteriaceae > CAYZKX01. Next base: position 1,831 of record CAYZKX010000028.1, on the reverse strand, counting down.
CATTTCTTGATATTTACGAATATACTTTGGCTAATGATGGATCTTTTCAAGGTGAAACACTAATGGGGGATAAAATAAACACCAAATACCATGAAGGCCTGGTTACTTTTAGTCCTGACGGCAATATCATGTATTTTACTCGAGAAAGTTTTTATGAAGAGCTATATGTAAAAGATAATGAAACGCGATTAAAGAAAGGCGTACTGCATTTATTCAAGTCATCTAACTTATCTGATGGTTGGGATGATGCCAGTCCTTTGCACTTCAATAGCGAAACCTACTCTGTTAAGAACCCTTCAGTGAGTGCAGATGGTAAGACACTTTATTTTGCATCAGATATGCCAGGAGGTTATGGTAATTTTGATATTTATAAAGCAGCGATTAATGATGACGGCACAGTAGGTGAACCCAAGAATTTAGGACAAAAAGTTAATACGGAAGGTCAAGAGATGTTTCCTTACGTAAGTGAAGACGGTTCTCTTTATTTCTCTTCAGATGGTCATTTAGGGCTTGGTGGACTGGATGTATTTTACACTAAAGAGATTGATGGCAAACTAGCCCCAATGCGAAATGTAGGTGTTCCTGTTAACAGTAATGCTGACGATTTTGCTTTTAGTATTGAGGAAAGTACTGGGAAAGGATTTGTTTCGTCAAATCGCGCAGGTGGTAAAGGTAGTGACGACATCTATGCCATTAAAAAGCTATTGCCAATTTGTGATGTACTTATTTCAGGAGTAGTAACAGATGCTGATACAGGTTCTCCACTATCTGGGGCCTCAGTAGCCCTTAAAGATACTGAGGGCAATGTGATTTCATCAAAAACAACCAATGAAGAAGGCATTGCTGAATTTATAGTTGAATGTGAAACTGATTCACAGCTGGAAGTTATTATGGATGGTTATACCAGTACTCAAGTTGGTGTTGAAGGTACTAATGAGGAAGAAGTTATTGTAGCAATAGCCTTGAATCCGATTGAAGAAATAATAGTTGATGACCAAGTAGTACTGAATCCTATTTATTTTGACTATAACAAATCTAATATCACTGCACAAGCTGCATTTGAATTAGACAAACTAGTACAAGTCATGTTGAAATATCCAGAAATGGTAATAAAAGCAGAGTCTCATACAGATTCCAGAGGTTCAAATGGCTATAATGAACGACTGTCTAATAGTCGTGCTCAAACCACAGTTCAATACATCATTTCAAAAGGTATTGATGCCAGTCGCATAACAGGTGAAGGAAAAGGTGAGACTACGCCAAAAGTAGATTGTGAATCCTCATGTACCGAAGAAGAACATCAAATTAATAGACGTTCAGAATTCCATATTGTGAGTGGTAATCCAAGTTCATAAACATATTAATTCCATCTAACTAACTAAAAAAGCCTTGGCCAATTGGTCAAGGTTTTTTTTATACAAGCTTTAGAAATATTATTGATAATAATATACATAGAATAGGCATTAACCATAATATGACAATACTGCGATGTTCAGATTTGTTCTTACTCAAATTGGCTCGTCTTATATTACGTTTTCTGCCACTGTATTGAATCCAGTTCATAAAATACAATCCAATAATCCCTAAGAAATAGATCAACCAAACTTCATTGTTTGTAAGTGTTGTCAATCGCATTTGCTTAAAAAATTCAGAAAAGAAAACACCAAGAAATAATAATAAGGCACTGTGCAATAAGGTAATATATACTATAGCGATGGTGTTCGCTTTTTTATATTTCTTGTCTTTATAATAATTAAAAACGTTAAAGAATAACTGGTCAAACATGTAAGTTCATTTCTTCAAAAATAAAAAACCACATCCAAAGATGTGG